>DAISJK010000173.1:0-3085 GCA_036821505.1 Opitutaceae bacterium | reverse complement strand
AGGAGTGAAGCGGCTTGCCGTTGGGGTGCGGGGTCACCTCGAAGGCGATGCCGGGCGAGCGGTGCAACTGGGACACGACGACGCGCTCGGCTCCGTTGATGATGAATGAGCCGCGCTCCGTAACCATGGGAATCTCCCCCATGTAAATGTCCTCGTCCTTGATGAAGTCCTCTTCGCGCAGGCGCAGCTTCACGTAAAGCGGGACCGAATAGGTGATGCCCTCACGGATGCATTCGATCTCCGTGTTCTTGGGGTCGCCCAGATTGTAGGAGACGTACTCCAGCACCAGGCGCTCGTCGTAGGAGCGTATGGGGAAAACTTCGCGAAAGACCGCCTCCAAACCCTGGGGCTTGCGCTGCTTCTCCGGAATGCCCTTTTGCAGGAATTCGAGGTAGGAGTTGATCTGGATCTCGATCAGGTTCGGCGGCTGGATGACTTCGCGGAGCTTGCCGAAATTGACTCGTTCGGTGTGGTTGCGATCGGGCATGGGAAAAAAGTGAAGTTGGGTGGCGGGAGACGGCAAAGCCCGGCGCTTTTAGCGCCCCCCGCTAAACTGAAACGAACGAATGATGCGGAAAAAGGCAAAGCACCGGCCGCGGCTGGGAGCCGCGGTCGGTGTGGAAAAGAACAGACGCCGCGTGGCGACGATTATCACTTCAGTTGAGCGCCGGCAAAGCGGCGCCCTAACGTCAGTATGAGCAAGTCGCTTCGCGACATGGGCTATTTGAGTTCGACCTTGGCTCCGGCGGCCTCGAGCTTCTTCTTGATATCCTCGGCTTCCTGCTTGGACACGCCTTCCTTGACCGGCTTCGGCGCGCCTTCGACGAGGTCCTTGGCCTCCTTGAGGCCGAGACCGGTGATGGCGCGGACTTCCTTGATCGCGCCGATCTTGTTGGCGCCGCCCTCCAGGAGGACGACGCTGAATTCGGTCTTCTCCTCGGCGGCGGCGGCAGCCGGGGCGGCGGCCGGGGCGGCAGCGGCCGCAGCGACCGGGGCGGCGGCGGACACGCCCCATTTGGTCTCGAGGTCTTTGACCAGACCCGAGATTTCGAGAACCGACTGGCTGGAAAGCCAATCGATAACTTGTTCCTTGGTGATGTTGCTCATGGGTTATCTCCTGCGGCGCGCTAGCGGCCTCGAATGGAGGCTCGTTTAAGGGACGTATCCCCTAGTTTGCCGCGTTTGATGGTTGATTGCTTAAAAATGATTTGTCCTTCGGCTTGGCTCAGCACTCAGGCAGTCTTGCCCGAGGCTTTCGTCTTTGCTTGAAGCACGTTTACGACCGCTTGCGGCACCGCGTTGATCACGCGAACGAACATGCCGGCGGGCTGATTGAGCAGCCCCAGAAATTGCGCCCGCAGGATTTCCAAGGGCGGCATGTCGGCCAATTGCTCCACCTGCTTCGAGGTGATTAGCTTCTGGCTCAGCACGGCCGCCTTGACCTCGACCTTCTGCTTGTCCTTGAAAAACTGCTTGAGGATCTTCGCCACCCCGGACGAATTGCGGCCTCCGACGATAACCGCGGTCGGGCCGGTCAGGGCGCCGCCGAGCTCGGGCAGGCCGAGCGACTTGGCGGCGACGCGCAGCGAGCTGTTCTTCACCACGTGAAACTCGGCCTTTTCGGCGGACAGTTTCTTGCGCAGATCGGCCGCGTCGGCCACGGGCATCCCGGTGAAGTTGGCCAGGATGACGTAGTCGGATTTCTTGAGGTGGGACTCGACCTCGGCGATCAGGTATTGTTTTTCGGCTCTCATGGAGGTCTTCGGATTAGGCGCCGCCAGATTCGGCGGCGACGACGCGCACCGCGGGGCTCTGCGAGGACGAGAGCGCCACGGTCTTGATGTAAGGACCCTTGAACGATGCGGGCTTGGCCTTGCTCACGGCGTCCATGACGACTTGGGCGTTCTCTAAAATTTGAGCGGGGCTGAACGAACGCTTGCCGATGCCGACCCCGATGTTGCCGGTCTTGTCCATCTTGAACTCCACCCGGCCGGCCTTGACCGCCTTGATTCCCGCGGAAATATCGTCGGTCACGGTGCCGCTTTTCGGGTTGGGCATCAGGCCCTTGGGGCCGAGCACGCGCGCGATGGTGCGGACCGTCTTCATCGCCTCGGTCGTGGCGATGGCCACGTCGAAATCGAGCCAGCCCGCATTAATCTTCGCCATCAATTCCTGCAGCCCCGCATGGTCGGCTCCGGCGTCGAGAGCCGCCTTGGGATCGTCGGTGAAGACGATGACGCGCACTTTCTTTCCCGAGCCGTTCGGCAGGGGCGTGGTGCCGCGCACCATCTGGTCGCCGGCGGCCGGATCGACTCCGAGACGGAAAGAGAGCTCGACCGTCTCATCGAACTTGGCCTTTGGGAACTTGGACAGAATCTCCACCGCCTCCTTGAGAGGATAGGCCTTGGCCAGGTCGGCGGCTTGCCGGGCGGCGCGGTAACGTTTGCTGTGTTTTTCCATGGTACTGCTTGCGGTGCGAACGTCCCAATCAAGGGACTCCCGCGGCGAGTTGTTGCGGTTAAAAATCAGTTGACGATTTCGATGCCCATCTGGCGGGCGGTGCCTGCGATGATGAGGATGCCCTCCGCCTCGCTCTTGGCGTTGAGGTCGTTCTGCTTGATCCTGTAAATTTCGAGAAGCTGCTGGCGGGTCACCTTGCCCACCTTGTCCTGGTTGGGCTTCGCCGAGCCGCTGGCGATGTTGGCGGCCTTCTTCAAAAGCGCCGAGGCGGGCGGCGACTTGAGGATGAAGGTGAAGCTCTTGTCGGAAAAAACCGTGATGACCACGGGCAGGATCATCCCGTTTTGATCCTTCGTCTTCGCGTTGAACTCCTTGCAGAACGCCATGATGTTGACGCCCTGTGCGCCGAGCGCGGGACCGACCGGCGGAGCGGGATTGGCCGCGCCGGCCGGCAATTGAAGGCGAATGTAGCCCTGGATTTTTTTGGCCATGTAAAAGTTATTCCGTCTGCCGCTGAACCTGCCAGTACTCGAGTTCGACCGGCGTGAAACGGCCGAAAATCGAAACCGAAATCTTGAGCTTGCCGCGGTCGGGATCGATTTCGTCGATCCGGCCGTTCAGGTTG
>DAISJK010000172.1:0-3092 GCA_036821505.1 Opitutaceae bacterium | reverse complement strand
TCGATACGTCGCCATGGTATGGACGGGGCCTGGCCGAGCATTCGCTCGGCCGTGGCGCCGAGGCGCGCGCCGTAAGCTACATCCAGATCAAGACCGGGACCGGCCGCACGCTCTTTGGCGCCGGCATCGACACGAATATCGAGCTGGCTTCGATCAAGGCGATCGTCAGCGCCCTCAATCGCGCGCTGGCGAAGCTTCAGGCATGATCTATGCGCCCGCCAAGCCGCTCCTGACCGGCGAAACCCTCGACTCGCTTGCAATCCGGTTGCGCGAGCGCGGGGAGCCCGCGTTCCGCGCGAAGCAGATTCTCGAGTGGATCTACAAGAAGCGCGCGCGCTCCTGGGACGAGATGAGCAATCTGCCCAAGCCACTGCGCGCCTGGCTGGACGAAAGCTTCACGCTGATGCCGGCCGTCCTCGTGCTCAACCGCCAGTCGGCCGACGTCACCGACAAGCTGTTGCTGGAGCTCGGCGACAAGTCGCTGGTCGAGACCGTCATCATTCGCGCGCCGCAACGGGGCGTCGGGCTTGATCATTCGCGAAAGACGATCTGCATTTCCACGCAGGTCGGCTGCGCGATGGGCTGCGTTTTTTGCGCGAGCGGCCTGGCGGGCCTGAAGCGGGACATGCTCGCCGGAGAAATCGTGGCCCAGCTCCTGCAAGTCTGCTACCGCGAGGACGCGCGCACGCCCCGGGCGCGGTCGGAACTGGCCTCGTTCGACAACATCGTGGTCATGGGCATGGGCGAACCCCTGGCCAACTACGACGCCTTGATCCGGGCAATCACTATACTAAACGCGGACTGGGGGCTCGGCTTCGGCGCCCGCCGGATCACGGTCTCCACGAGCGGGCTCGTGCCGAAGATTCTCAAACTGGCCGATGAGCCGGTCGGATTCCGGCTGGCGGTTTCCCTCCACGGGGCGACCGACGAGGTTCGGGAAAAAATCATGCCGGTAAACCGCGCCTACCCCCTGGCCAAGCTCCTGCCGGCGGTGAAGCATTTCGGCGAGAGGCACGGCCGGATGGTCACGCTCGAGTTCATCCTTCTCGAAGGCGTGAACGACTCGGACGATCAGGCGGAAAGACTCCGGGACATCGCGCGGGATCTGCACGCCCACGTGAACTTGATTCCGTACAATACGGTCGAGGGCCTGCCGTGGGCGCGGCCAAGCGTCGAGCGCCAGGAGGCGTTCGCGGATGTGCTGCGCGCGGCCCGGATCTCCACGACCCTGCGGCGAGAGAAGGGTCACGACATCGCGGCGGCCTGCGGGCAACTGCGGTTGCAGACGGAAGCGGCGGGATAGATATAGCCGATTTTGTAAAAAATCGGAGGTTCTCCCGAATTCTTACGAATTCGGCTACATCCTAAGGAATTCATCACCCTTCCTGTTGCCTTGCGCGGCTCGCTCAGGTATCTACCATGGAACTTTTTCCCCGACTTTTCCGTCTTTTGCCATCCCACCCATGATCGAAGTTGAAGGCCTGGTAAAAACCTATGGCGTCAAGCGCGCGGTCGATGGCGTCAGTTTCCGCCTGCGGCGGGGCGACATCCTCGGCTTTCTAGGGCCCAACGGCGCCGGCAAGTCGACCACGATGAAAATGATCACCGGGTTCCTCCGCCCGGACGCGGGGGTGGCGCGGGTGGACGGCATCGACGTCGCGGCCGACCCCGTGGCTGTGAAGCGCAAGATCGGCTACCTGCCGGAAAACGCCCCGGCCTACCCCGAGATGACCGTCGGGGAATTCCTCGGCTTCGTGGCCGATGTTCGCGGATTCCGGGGCGAGGCGCGCCGGGCCGCGATCGAGCGCGCCGTCGGCCTGACCCATCTTGCAACGGTGCGCAAGCAGACGCTGGAAACGCTCTCCAAGGGCTACAAGCAGCGGGTCGGCTTCGCCCAGGCCCTCCTGCACGATCCGCCGACGCTGGTGCTCGACGAGCCCACCGACGGCCTCGATCCCAACCAGAAGAACGAGGTGCGCGCGCTGATCAAGAGCATGGCGGCGGACAAGGCCGTGATCCTTTCCACGCACATTCTCGAGGAGGTCGAGGCCATCTGCAATCGCGTCATCATCATCTCGCGCGGCCGGGTGGTGGTGGATGAAACTCCCGTTGAGTTGCAGGCGCGCAAGCCGGGTGCTCGGCTCGATGAAATCTTCCGCGACCTCACCCAGTCCGACCAATGAGCCAGATCAAACCCATCTTCAAACGCGAGTTCCTCGGCTATTTCCGTTCGCCGGTGGCCTACGTCTTCCTAATCGCCTTTCTAGTGGCCAGCGTGAGCCTGGCCTTTTTCGTGGGGGGTTTCTTCAAGGGCGATCTCGCCAGCCTCGAAAGTTACTTTTTCCTCTATCCCTGGCTTTTTCTTTTCCTCATCCCCGCCATCGGCATGCGCCTTTGGTCCGAGGAAAAGCGCTCGGGGACGATCGAGCTGCTCTTCACGCTGCCCGTGACGACGCTCGATGCGGTGCTCGGAAAGTTCCTCGCCGGATGGGCCTTCCTGACCCTGGCGATCCTGCTCAGCTTCCCCATGGCCGTGACGGTCGCCTACCTCGGCAGTCCCGACTGGGGCGTGATCGGCACGAGTTATCTCGGCAGCATTCTCATGGCGGGCGCTTATCTCGGCGTGTGCTCGCTCGCCTCGGCGCTGACCAAGAACCAGGTCATCAGCTTCGTGGTCGGCGTTCTCACCTGCGTCGTTTTCCTCTTTCTTGGATGGAGCGTTTTCAGCCCGGTGCTCAACGCGGTTTTTCCCGTTCGGGTCGTGGATATTCTCTCCAACTTCAGCTTTATCACCCACTTCAATCCGTTCATGAAGGGCCTGGTCGATCTGAAGGACGTAATGTTCTTTCTCTCGCTGATCGGCTTCACCCTCAGCATCAACGTCGTCGCGCTCGAGCGTTGAGCGTCCGCCCATGAAACTCGGCAAGACAGCCCTGGCGGCCGCCCTTCTGTTTGTCGGCCTCGTTCTCGTCAACTACCTGGCGTCGTCGCTGCCCGCGCGGTTCGACGCCACCGCCGACCGCATTTACACGCTTTCACCCGGCACCCGCTCGCTGCTCGGCAAGATCGGCGAGCCCGTCGCCGTCGACTAT
>DAISJK010000171.1:0-3108 GCA_036821505.1 Opitutaceae bacterium | reverse complement strand
GCAGGAAATTTCGCCCTGTTCGCCGCCTCGCCCCACCATAAGATGCAGCAACCACGGCGGCCTCTCCTCGGGGGAGCCGGCGCGGCGGGTGCAGAGAATTGCGGATGACTTTTGCGCGAACTCCGTCTCCACAAAAAGATTGCTGAACGCGGGATGCGCCTCGTCCGCCGCCGGGTTCGCGAGCACCACTTCTGCGTAACTGGTCAATTCGATGGCGCGCGCGCCGGGCGAACGATTGGTGATCGTGATGCGCCTTAACTCCACGTCATCTTCCGGCGACACGCTGATTTCCGTGTGGATCTCGAGGCCGGGGGGACGCTGTCGAAATTCGGCGCGCGCCTGGGTGAAGATGGCTTCGTACCCCTTGGTCGCGCGCAAGGTGGGCTGATGCGTCGTGGACCAAAAATCCCCCGTCGCCAGGTCGCGCAGATAGATGAACGTTCCCCAGCAATCGCGCGTGGCGTCCTCGCGCCAGCGGGTGACCGCCAGATCGCGCCACCGGCTGTAGCCGCCGCCGGCGCTGCTTACGACTACATGATAGCGGCCGTTGGACAGCAGATGCACATCCGGAGCCGGCGGCGCCGGATTCGTGAAGACGCGCATCATGCTTTCATCTTCGCCGGTGGCCGCCCGTGTTGTCTCCCGCGCCAAATCCGTCGCGAACACGTTCGCAGCGGCCTTGGGCACGCGCTCCTGCAGCAGCAGGTCCGCCGCTTTGAGCGCGGGGCAGGCCATGAACCGCCGCGGCATCGGGCCGTCTCGCAACACATTCACAAGCGCCAACAGGCTTATCCCCTGATGGTGCGCCATGAAGGATCGAACCGTGGCGCTCGACTCGCCCGGGGGCAGGCGCGATGCGGTGTAATCCACGGCCTCATAAAAACCGAAATCGCCTTCGCGGCCCTCGGCCGCCATCCGTTGAAGGTTCTCGCAGGCTTTTTTCGGCGCGATCATCAGCGCCATCGCGGTCGCGTAGGGAGCGATCACAAGGTCCTCGGCCAATCGCCGTTTCAAGCCAAGGCCGGGCACGCCGAAGGCCCGGTATTGGTAGTTCAGGTGAACGTCGGTCCGGTTGTAGCCTGATTCCGAAATGCCCCACGGAACGTGGCGCGATTGACCGTACTCGATTTGCAGCCGCACCGCGGCTTTGCAGGTGTGATCGAGCAGAGTGTTCTCGTAGTTGGGCATGACCAGCAGCGGCATCAGGTATTCGAACATCGAGCCGCTCCAAGACACGAGTATGGGCTCGCCCCGCGACGCGACGAGCAGACGGCCCAGCGAGAACCAGTGGTCCTGCGACACTTGGCCCAGTGCGATGGCGACGTAGCTGCACAAGCGGGCTTCCGAAGCCAGAAGGTCGTAAAAACTGGCGTCCCGCCGCTGTTCGGCGACGTTGAATCCGATAGCGAACAGTTCCCGCTCCGTATCGGACAGGAACGTGAAGTCCATATCGGCCATCTCCATGCCTTGCTGAGCCAAAGTTTCCAGCGCGAGCAGCCGCCGCCGGGCACGGTCGCTTGCCTCGCGCACGCAGCGGGATAATTCGGAAAGCCATGCGCGCTCATGTTCACCAGGCTGGGCAGATTCTCCCGCAACCTTAGTGAGCGCTTTCTCGAGCAGGGGGCAGAAGGACTGATCCAAGGCGGACGCTTCGCGCAAGGTCGGAACTTGGTCGAGCCGGGCGAGCTCCTCCCCCAGCCCGGCCGCAACGGACGCGGGCGGCGCGCCTAAGGCCAGCCACGGCGCCAGAAATAGCAAGTCGTCCCGATGCGCTTGGCAGTCTTGCGCCAAATTTTTCTCCCACCCTTTTAGCTTTTCCGTGTCGTTTGCCAATGTGCCTGCAATCTGGATCGCCAGCGCTGTCGCCCTTTCCAACAAGGCCAATGCGGCGGCCAGCGTCGCGGGCGCCTTCGCCAGTTCGCCGTCTAGTTGCGCAAGCGCCGAATTTTTGCCGGCGAGGCCCCTCAAGACTCCAACGGTGTCGCGCAGGCCGGCAAAGATCTGCGGCGTGAGAATCTTCTCGTCGGGCAATTCCCTCAATCCGGAACTGTGTGTGAGCAGATGGCCCGCAAGATTGCCGCTGTCCACGCTCGAAACGTAGAGCGGGACGAGCGGTCGGAGCGTGACTGTCTCATACCAATTGTAGAAATGTCCGCGGTACCGCTCGAGCCGCTGCATCGTGGCGAACGCCCTTTCCGTCCGCTGAATCAGAGGGCCCACCGGCAGATATCCAAAATCCCGGGCCGCCAGATTCGCGAGCAGCGCCAGGCCCATATTCGTGGGCGAGGTCCGTGACGCGACCGTCGGAGCGGGAAATTCCTGATAATTGTCGGGAGGCAGCCAGTTTTCGCGCGCCGTGACAAACGTCTCGAAAAAATGCCAGGTCTTGCGGGCAACGCGCCTCAGATAAATCAATTGCTCCGCCGTCAAATCCAGAGCGGCAAATTCGATGGGTTGGCTGATCCGCCAGGCGATCCAAGGGGCCGCCAGCCAGATGCCGAGAAACGGCAGAGCCGGGGCCAATTGGGTCGGATGGAACCGAGCCAGCATGAACCCGATCGCCAAGGCCGCGATGGGCGCGATCCACATCGTTGCATAGAAGCCGGCCAGGTCGGCTCGTGTCGTCCCTTCGGACTCATGCGACGTTTGCCATTCGAGGAGCCGCCTGTGAGTCACCAGCAGCCGCAGCAGCGTCCTCCCGATTGCGTCGACGCTGATGAACGCGTCATAAGGCAGAAACACCACGGTGAGAAAGATCTGTCCGAGCTGCCGGCCGGAGGATCCGGCCGCGCTTCGCAGGTGGTTTACCCATGTCAAGTCAGCCGGCTTGCGAACTCCATTGAGCAGCACGGACAGCAATCCGGGGAGCGCGATAACCGAAAGGACGAGCAGCGATCCACGGCCGCCGAGTTTGGGAACCAGCAGCCAGCCGCCCAGCATCAGGAGCATCAGGGCGACGGGAACGAGGCTGCGCCTCAGATTGTCGAAGATCTTCCATCGGGACAGTCCGGACAGGCGATTGGCGATGCGGCGAGCGTCCGCGTAGGCCGGCCTGTCGGTGAACCCGGTGAAGCTGTCGACGACCTCCAGGCCGCGGAACGCGAGCGA
>DAISJK010000170.1:0-3110 GCA_036821505.1 Opitutaceae bacterium | reverse complement strand
GGTGCTTTCTTCGACGTCGACCATCATGACGGCGTCGCCACTGCGATTGGATTGTGAATACATCATGTAGGTCTGGCCGCCAGAACTCAACGCCAGTCCGGCCAGTTCGCCCCCGCGATTGAATACCGGGAGGCCCGGCCCCGCGACCTCCTGCTGGGTCCCGGCCGTGCGCTGAGGCAGCGACTGGATCAGCGCAATGTGGCTCTGCATGATGTAGGGCAGGAAATCCTCCTCTTTCGGACGCAGCCCGATGCCCCAAACCTCGTCGGCCAGCCCGGGCGGAGTTTGTCCGGCACGGGCGGCGAAAGCCGTGATCGGAGTAAGCAGCGGCGCCAGTTTCTTTTCGGCGCGAATAAAATGCCAGCCGGTGAACGCGTCCTGCCCAAGATACGACGCGGCATGGGGCATGGGCTCGCCGGGCACGTACACGCGGAAGTCCTTGAGTTCGTCCGCAGCCAGGCGGGCATCGATCGCCGCCCCTGGCAGGATGATCGTGCCGTGGGTGTCGATGGCCACGCCGTAAGCCACGGTCGGATGCCGCTCGCTTTCGGTCTCCACCACATATTCCACGGCCACGCAGCTCTTGACCCGTTCGGCCAGCAGCGAAGCCATGTCCGCTGCGCGGACGGACGGACCCAAAGCCAGAAGCGCGGCGCAGAACGCGGCGCGGCGCGTCAGCGGCAAGAGTTCACGGTTTGAGCACATACAGCGAAACATGGCGATCGCGTTCGGCTTCGAGCAGGGTGCTCTCCGGCTTGGCCGAATAAGCGGCGTGAGCGGCCCTGATCACGTCCATCGATGCGATGGCGTGGCTGTTGACTTTCGTAATCACGTCGCCCGGAGCCAGGCCCGCCACGTCCGCTGGAAACCCGGGTTCCACTCCCGTCACGAGGACGCCGCCCTCGTCCGTCAGTTCATGGGCGCGCGCGTAGGCGTGCGAAATGCCCCGCACGCTCAGCCCCCATGCGTCCAGCGCCACCTCATCGCCCACGTCGCTTTCCAAGCGTTCGGTTGTGACGACTACGTTGCGGTCCAGCCCGCCGCTGCGCACCGTCAGGGTGAGCGAGGAGCCCACGGGCTGGCTGGCGATCAGGTTTTGAATGGCGGGCAATTGCTCAGGAAACCGCCCATCGACCGGTTCTCCGTTGATCGCGATCAGGATGTCCCCGCCTTGCAGGCCGGCCCGGGCCGCCGGCGATCCCGGATCCACGCTGTTGATCAGCATGCCGGTGTTGATGGCCAGCGCGTAAAAGTGCTCAAGATCCTGCAGCGCGCCCGGCACCAGACCGACGTAGCTGCGGGTGATCGCGCCATCCCGCACCAAGCCGGCCACGATCTTTTTCGCGATGTTCGAAGGAATGGCAAACCCGAGATTGTTGGCGCCGAGATAGGCGCGGGCGGTGACGCCAACGATCTTGCCATCCTCGGTCACGAGAGGACCGCCCGAATTGCCGGGATTGATGGCCGCGTCGGTCTGCAGCCAGGTATTGAAGGTGCCGGTCTCATATCCGTCCACCCCGCGATCGGCGGCAAAATAACACATGGGGTTGGAAATGATGCCCCGTGTGACCGTGCGTGCCAGGCCGTAGGGCGTGCCCACGGCGTAAACCGTCTGACCGGCATAGAGCCTGTCGCTGTCGCCGAAATCGGCGTGGGCAAACTTGAGCTGCCGGCGGCGCACCTCGTTCATGTCGAGCCGCAGCAGCGCCAGGTCCGTCCAGTGATCCCAGCCCACCAGCCTGGCATCGACGCGTTCGAGGCTCGGCAGGGTGACATCGATCTCCACCGCGCGCGGACCCGCGACATGGGCGTTGGTCAGCACCAGCCCGTCGGCCGAGAGCAGCACCCCCGAGCCGATGCTCGCCTCGTAGCGCCGCGTCCCCTCGTCGAAAGCCAGCTCCCTTTCATCGATCCTCACCACGGCATTGAGCAGCCGGGTGAATCCTCCGGAGACGCTGGCCGCCCGCAAAGGAGCCAGCGCGGACGCGGCCAAGAAGAGGCATGCGCCCCACCGCGCAACCGCGATTGACCGCAGGATGAGATGACTCACAGTCGGGAATTTCACACGATGGCGACTCAATGCAAAGACTACCAGTTTCAGGAAATCGAGCCCCACTGGCAATCTTTCTGGGATAAAAACCGCTCCTTTAGAGCCGAGGATGGTTCGCCCAAGCCCAAGTATTACGTCCTCGATATGTTTCCCTACCCGTCCGGCGCGGGTCTGCATGTCGGCCATCCCGTGGGCTACGTCGCGACCGACGTGGTCGCGCGCCGGCGCCGCGCCGCGGGCGCGAACGTGCTCCATCCCATCGGCTGGGACGCGTTCGGCCTGCCGGCCGAACAGCACGCGGTCAAGACCGGCACCCATCCCGAAGCCAATACCCGGGCGAACATCGCGAACTTCCGCAGGCAGATCAAGAGCCTCGGATTTTCCTACGACTGGGAGCGGGAGATCGACACGACCGATCCGAATTATTTTCGCTGGACCCAGTGGATTTTCCTGCAGCTTTTTCGCCTCGGGCTGGCTTATGTGGACGAGCGGCCGGTGTGGTGGTGCCCCGAGCTGCGCACGGTCCTCGCCAACGAGGAAATCGTCGACGGCCGGAGCGAAGTCGGCGGCTTTCCAGTCGAAAGGCGGCGGCTGCGCCAGTGGGTGCTGCGCATCACGGCCTACGCCGAGCGGCTGCTCGCCGATCTCAGTGACCTTGACTGGCCCGATTCGACGAAACGCATGCAGGAGGCCTGGATCGGCCGAAGCGAGGGCGCCGAGGTTTCGTTCGGGCTCGAGAATCCGGCGCTCGGCCCGCTCACCGTTTTCACGACGCGGCCGGACACCCTGTTTGGCTGCACATACATGGTCGTCGCGCCCGAGCACCCGCTCGCCGAAGCGCTGACGACTGTCGAGCAGCGGCCGGCGGTCGAAGCTTACTGCCGCAAGGCGGCCGCGAAAAGCGATCTCGAGCGCACCGATCTCGCCAAGGAAAAAACCGGGGTGGCCACCGGATCGTTCGCGATCAACCCGGTGAACGGCGCCCGGGTCCCCGTCTGGGTCGCCGACTATGTCCTGATGGGATACGGCACCGGCGCGATCATGGCGGTGCCCGCTCACG
>DAISJK010000169.1:0-3121 GCA_036821505.1 Opitutaceae bacterium | reverse complement strand
CCAATCGGAATCGCTCGTGGGGAATTCCGAATCGGTGCCCTCGAAGACGACATTGAAGCGCTCCTTGCCCACGGAGCCAAAGGCTCCGTAGGTGTTCACGAGGTTCAGCCGGTCGAATGAGGTATTCATCACCTGCTCGGAAGAGATCAGGTTCGTCACCGGCTGAATGCTGAGAACCAGGACCAGGCAGGCCACGATCCAGCTCGCGACCCGCATCGGCTGGCTGGGCTGGTCCGCGGCCGACGCGGCCGCGGCTCGGCGCACGAGCGAACGCGGAAGCACTCTGGCCCACATCGCATCATCGAAGCATGCGAGCGCCGGGACGATCGTCACCCAATTGAGGAAGGACAGGTTCCCGCTGAAAATGATCACGACCTGAAAGCCGATGATGACGATGCCGGCCAAACAGCGCGCGATCCGCGGCCAGAAGACGAACCAGGGTGCGACCAGCTCCGCCAGAAAGTTCAGGCCCACGCCTAGGCGGAGAACCATGCGCGGCAGGAAATGGAACCAGCGGCTGAGCGGGTTGGGAATCGGCTGGGTCTCGAAGTGGTAGAAGAGAGCCGTCCCATCCCGCCAAACGGGATCGCCCCGCAGCTTGATCAGGCCCGACCCGATCATGATCCGGAATGCAAGCCAGCGAAAAAGCCATATCACGGCGATCGGCGGCTCGCGTCGCGGGAACGGGCGCGGATCGACCAGCGGACAGAGGAAGATCGCCAAAAAGCCGGTCTCCAGGAGCTGGGTTTCCCATCCGTAGCTGTACCAGTCCTGCCCCAGATGGACGAAGGACATATACAAGGCCCATAGGGCAATGAGGACGATCCCATTGGCAAACCCGACCGCCACCGCGCAGGAAAGAACAAACCCGGTCCAGGCGGCGGCCAGCAAAGCCGCATCCGAATGGGAAAACCAAAAGATCGACGGCAGCCGGAAGAATCCGGCTGAGCGCGAGCCGAAATAATCGCTAACCCGGCTCAGATATGCATCCAGCGGCAGCAGCCCATGCGATCCGATCAGCGGAATGATCTGGTTGGCCGCGGCCAGGAACGCCGCCGCGTAAACCAGCCCCAACAGGCGCAGCAGCACGAACCGGGTCAGCCAGTAGGTCCCGCGCAAATCGGGAATATCTGCATCGGCATTGACTGCAGTCACCGGTGCAGATCGCAGCGGATTGCGGGCGGCCTTCCAGACTATTCTTGGAGGGAGCGCACATAGGCCACCAGTTCCGCAATTTGCGTGTCGTCGTGTTTCTTCGCGAATGAGGGCATCTCGCCCTTGATGCCGCGCTTGATCACGGTCGCGATCCGCCGATCGCTGACTTCGAGCTCGTGCAAATCGGGCCCCTCATCGCCCGTGGCGTCTATACCGTGGCAGTGAGCGCAGCTTTTGAAATAAAGCTTACGGCCATGGGCCTGCCGATCGGCCAGGGTCTCAGCCATCACGGCGGGCGGCGCAAAATAAGGCGGCAGTTCGTGTGAGTGCGCGGCGGCTTTGCTCCGCAGCGCCGCGGCCAGGATTCCGGCGGCGCCGAGCGCAAAGACGCCCGCCGTCGCGGCGGCGGCGAATGCTTTCGCACCGTTCACGGGAATGCCTTGAGCATTTCGCCGCCCCAGTAGCCGGCGGCCGACATAAGGGCCGCGGCTGTGCCAACCACACCGAGGTAGCGCGCGCAGGCCCGTCTTGTGAGCTGTTCGCGGATGAGTCCGCGCCAGACCGCCGAGGCGATGATCAGTCCGAACGCCGGCCAGACGAACAGGTGATGCCAGCGCAGCTCGGCCGAACCCATAACGACGCCGCGTGTGAGCATCAGGCCCGACACCACAGCGGGCACGGTCCCCGCCGCGGCGATCGCGACGGCATAGAACCCCGCGGCGCGGAAGCGGTCGCCCGCCGGCCGATGCCAGAGGCATACCGCCGCCGCGTCGAACGCCAGGGCGGCCATGATCATCGCAATCGGGAAGTGCGTGGTGCCGCCGTGGACATCCACCCAAAAGTCTGGGCTCATGGGCGCCTCTCAGGACTTGTCGGCCAGCGTCGAATCGACGATCGCCAAAGGCGTGCCGACTTCCTGATAGGACACGCTGGTCAGGCCCAACACCGACCGCAAACGCGGCGCGGGCACCGCCATCGGTCCCGGCTTGGGCGCGGTGCCCGGCGCGGGTTGCACAAACGCAGTCGAGCGGGCGGTGTGAAAGGTGATGTTTCCCTCCACTTTCTGGAGCACTTGATGGATGTGCCCGTTGAGCACGGTGACCGATCCGAAGCGCCGCAGCATAGCCAGGGCCTTTTCGGCGTCGTCCGTTCCCCAGCCCCATTTCGGATAGATGGACCAAAGCGGAATGTGGGCGTAAACCACCACCGGCGTTTCGGATGAAAGCGGCGCAAGGTCCTTCTTGAGCCAGTCCAGTTGCTCGGGCCCGATCACGCCCAGGCCTCCCTCCCCGATATTGACCACGTTGACGAGGCCGACGAAGTGGACGCCCTGGTAGTCGAAGCTTTGCCAGCCGGTCCCCAGCGTGCCCTTTCCGAAGCGCTCCAGGTATTGGGCGCCGTCATCGCTGAGTACGTCGTGCTCGCCCGGCACGTAGAACACCTTCTTCGTCCGGCAGTCCTTCATCATTTGATCCAATGAGTCGAACTCGTCCGACTCGGCCAGATGGCTGAGGTCGCCGGTGTGAAGAATGAACTCGGGCGCCTGCGGCAGGGCGTTGATCCGCGCGATCGTCTCGCGGAAGGTCCCCTCGACGTCGGGATTGGCCGCCTTGTTGAAGCCGATGTGGCTGTCGCTTATCTGTACGAATTGCAGCCCCTTGGCTGGCGCCCCGATGGGGGCTCCGCCCGCGGACTGGCCGAGGACGCGCGAAGTGAGGACGCCGCTGCCGACGGTCCAAAGGACGCCGGTGCCGGCCCAAGCCATGCATTTGAGAAAACCGCGCCGGTCGATACCGTCGTGGTGATGATCGTGGAGGATGATGTCGTTCATGGGAGAGTAAGGGTTGCCAATTGAGGGTTATTTGAGAGGATTGCGTATGTGGTACCTTGCGCGGGTTCGTTTTATTCCGCGCGTCGCAAAAAAAACTTTTAGCCCCTCGTATGGAATAAAACCCAGCCTGCGCGT
>DAISJK010000168.1:0-3137 GCA_036821505.1 Opitutaceae bacterium | reverse complement strand
CTTCGCCCACGGGCCGGTCGAGCGAAAGGGTGTTGTGGCGCCGGCGGCGGAAGAAATACCAGTAACGGTTGCGCGCCAGATTGACGGCGATGCGGTGCAGCCAGGTGGCAAGCGAGGAATCGCCGCGAAATCTGACCAGGCTGCGGTAGGCCCGGGCGAACGTATCCTGTGTGATTTCCTCGGCGTCGGCAAAGTTGTGCAGGAGCCCCTGGGCGATGGCCAGCACCTTGGCTTCGTAGCGGCGCATGATTTCCACGAATGCGGCTTCATCACCCGAGTTGAAGCGACGCACGAGCTCGGCGTCGTGGGCGGCCTCGGCTTGGGCGATCGCGCTTCGCGAGGTTCGTTCGGCGGTAGGTGCGGGAAACGTGGCGGCAAGCGATGGTGAGTTCATAGTATTGGATTAGTTTTCCCATACACCTACCTTGGAGCGTGCCAGCGCCGCCGCTGCGTTCATAAGCAATTGACGTACAATCTCTTAAAAATCGAACGTGCATTTTGAACCGCCTGCGCCCCCCAGGTTTCCATGCAGGATGCGGCGGCGCTTTCCAACGGTTTCGCAAAATGCATGAGGGCGAAAATCTCGCCGCAGGGGCGCCGGGCGAGCGTTGATAGTATCCAAATCTTTATTACAAAAGCGGCGTCTTCGTCTGGAAAATAGCCGAATTTGAGCCGCAGCTGGGCGCGAAAAATCGCGCCATCCCGCGCAAGCCAAAGCGGTTGAAAAAATGTAACAAAAGGAAGCCACAAACCTATTGACGAGCCGGACAAACCTTCAATAGGTTGTGGTCGTTCCTGCTTCCGACCACATCCTGTAGTGGTCAACAACCGGTAAATAAGTTCTAACAACTTTTGTTCGCCTGCGCCCCACGCGCGCCGCAAACACCGAGTTTCCGTTCCCCACAATCTGTTTTTCGCCCCCGTTTGCCATGCAGAAGTCCTTTCAAGTCGGCGCCAAGACCTTCCTCCTCGACCAAACCAAGGCCGAAGCCGCGTTTGCGGCCAAGAGAGTCATCAACGGTCGCGAGACCATGACCTTCAACCTCCTGCCGCTAAAGTACCAGTGGGCCTACGAGCTTTACCGCAAGATGAAGGCCAACCACTGGGAGCCGGAGGACATCCCGATGGGCAAGGACATCGAGCAATGGCGCGACGAGAAGGCCGTCTCCGATCTCGAACGCTGGATCATCCGGATGGGGATCGGGTATTTTTCGGCGGCGGAGGGAATCGTGGGCGACAACATCCAGCACGTGGTTCGCGAGCTCGTGACGGCGCCCGAACTCAAGCTCGTGCTGGGCCGCCACGCGCACGAGGAGAACATCCATGCCGATTCGCTCCTGTACATGATCGCCTCGCTCGGGATCAATCCCCACGAGTGCGAGGCCATGTTCGAGGATGTGCCGACGATCGTGCGCAAGAACGAGTTCGTAACCCGCATTTCCCGCGATCTGCGCAGGGAGCTCGATCTTACCCTCCCCGAGAATAAAAAACTCCTGGCCAAGAATATCTTCGTTTTCGGGCAGTGCATGGAGGGCACGCAGTTTTACGGGCTCTTCGGCATGATTCTTTCGCTCTACCGCCAGAACAAGTTTCCCGGCATCGGCCAGATGTTCCGGTACACCCTGCGCGACGAGTCGAACCATATCGAGGTCTTCCGCAATCTGTTCATGGACCTGGTGGAGGAAAACAGGGAGATCTGGAGTCCCGAATTCAAGGAAGAGCTGCGAGGCCTCATGCGCGAGGCAGTCGACCTGGAGAAGGAGTTCATCCGGGATTGCCTGCCCATCAACGCGGTCGGCCTACGGCTCGACGATTTTCTTTCTTACATCGACTACATCGCGGACCGTCGCCTCGAAGGCTGCGGTCTGGCGCCGCTCTCCGGCGGCATCAAGAACCCTCTCCCCTGGCTCGCCGAGATGATGGACATCAAGAAGGAGCAGAACTTCTTCGAAGGGCGGGTCACCGAATACCAAAAAGCCTCCTCCCTCGCCGTCGCTTCCGACGACGAACTCTGATTTCCCCATTTTAGACTTCATCCGGCCGGTTAAATCCTGAAGGCCAGCTTATCTCCGGGTCCCCCCCGCTGGCCCCAGCCCCCCGACACCGTCCGACAGGCAAAGCTCCATGACGCCTTTTTTTGGCGTGTTGTGGGCGCGCCTTGGATTCCGTCCCTTACTTCCAGCCCTCTTGCACCAAATTCGTTACATCTTGCCATGAGCACTCCATCTCTTGCCCACGACCTTGCGCTCAAGCGCACGGTTCACACGCCCGTCGAACAAAAACCGCACTATGCCTGGCGCGACAGCCTCGCCGACGAGGACATCCCGCTCAAACCCATCGTGTTGCTCTGCCCCCATGGGGAAGAGCGATTTGATCTGGCCGAGGTTGCCGACACGCTCGGCAACGCCCTGACCAACGCCTGCCTGGCGCAAGGCGAAAAAGAAATATTCACCGAGGCCAATCGCGCCTGGGTCGCCCGGATCTGCCACGAAGTGGCCAGGAACCTGATGGACCTTGCCGGTGACCAAGAGCCCTTCCGGCTGACCTTGAACGGCCTCTACGAGCTGATCGAAAAAACCTTGGTGGATAACAACGCCTACTTCGTCGCCAAGAGCCTCCTGCTCAATCGAGCTCGCAAGCTTTCGTTCGATCGGGTGTCCGCCGCGCAGACGGCGGTGCGCGTCATACGCCGCAATAATCAGATCGTCCCCTGGAACGAGCAGAAGGTGGAGATCGCCGTGCGCAAGACGTTCCTGTCTCTTCACCAGGATTCCTCGCCCGCCGTCGCCATCGCCAGTGCTGTGGCCGATCGGGTGCACGCATCCAAGCAGGCTTTCCTGCACATCGAAGAGGTGCAGGACATGGTGCAGGAGGAGCTGATGAAGGCCAATCACTACAAGGTGGCCGCGGCTTACATCATCTTCCGGGCCGAGCGCGCCGCGGCCCGCGTCGCGGGCCGCTCCGACAAGGCGGCCGAAGCCGCGGCCCCGGTTCAGGAAACGATGGTCGTGGTCAAGCGGGCCAATGGGGAAAACGCCTTTTGGGACGGGGCCGACTTGCGCAAGCGGATCGAGTTCGCCCGCATCGGGCTCACGCTCTGCCTGACCGACGAGCAGATCGAGCAGGAACTGCGGCGC
>DAISJK010000167.1:0-3187 GCA_036821505.1 Opitutaceae bacterium | reverse complement strand
GGGGTTGTTGTAGCCCGTATAACGGTAGGCGAGGCCGGCGCGGACGGTGAGCACATCCACGCTGTTGTGAATGAGATCCCATCCATAACCCGCCGCCGCCGTGTCGTAAAACTTGATGTCCATGATGCGGTCGAATCCGGCCTCGTCGCGGACGAACCAGGACGACCGCTTGCTGATATAATTGGCATAATCGACGCCCGCATTGAACTGATCTGCGGATTTTACTCCGCTGGTCACCTGCCGGTTGTAGGACGTGGAATATTGCAGGGTATCTTGCGGAGTGATGAGCTTGGCGCTGAAGCCGGCGGCGGTGCCCAGCTGTTCTTTGTTGCCGGTGGTGCCATTGACATCGAGCGTCGCTTCATACTGCCAATGGCGCTGCAGTGCGACGATCTCGGGATCCTGATCGCCCGGCTGCCACACAGCCGCGACTTTTTCGACCGTGGTGCTGATGGTCCCGTCTTCGCCGACGACTTGCAGGGCGCCCGTGGGCGACATTGTGACGGGTCCGGCGATCCGGGTGCCGCTGGCCAGCCGAACCGCGACGGGTTTGTCGGTTTCTATGGCCGTCACCTGGCTCTGCTTGATCTGCAGGGTCCCGGCATAGTCGGTGTCGAGGTACACGACGCCGGCATCGATTTTCGTCAATTTTCCGACGAGCTTGGCGCCGTTCATTGTCTCAACCGTGTCTGCCCGAAGAGAGAGCGCGTCAAAAAGAGCGAGGCTGGCGGCGACGATAAGAAACGTTTTGGTGCAGAAGGTCATGTGAACTTGGTTCGAATGGAGACGAAATTGAACGACGACGGGGGCTTTAGTTCCGGCGTTTTAAGCGGGAAAATATCGATGTCCCATGCGTTGCATAATGCCGCGCACAAGCGTGGAAAGATGCATTTTGCAATCGGCACTCCGCGACCATCCGGCCTGAAAAAATTGCAATATGCGGAAGGGCAACGTGCTGCAATAAGCCAGCCGTTCTTGGAACGCTTTAGGCTAATAAATCGGCCATCGCCGCCTCATGAACGCCACTCCCGTGCTCGCTCTAGTCAGTTCACGCCTGGCTGCCGATGTCATCATGATTCGGTTGCGGCGCGTCGGAGTCGAACACGGGAAAATTTCAGTCGTATTCCCACGGCGATTCACGCCGAACACGGTCGCGTGCTGGCTGGACGTCGCTCAGAACCCGATCCACGCGTCCGACCGCGAACCCGTTCTGGCCGCCGGTCCGCTGCGCGTCGAGTTTGCCAAGTCGGGAAACAGCGCCCCGATCGCCGACCTGATCGAAAGGGCCGGTTTCGATCACAGGGTGTCCGCCATCGTTGAGCATCGCCTCCAATTCGGCGACACCCTGCTCTGCGTTCATGCCGAAGGGGAAGCGGAAGCCTCGATCGCTTGGCATGTCTTCAAGCATTCGATGGCGGAAATGATCGCAGTGGGAGGAAGCCAGGCGGAAGCAGGGGTCGAGGACGTCGAGCCGGCGGAACCGATTTCCGCGCCGCATTGGTCCGCAGCCGCCTGACTCCGATTCAATTTCCCGCGCAAGATGAGAAACGAATCCGATAAAAATGACGATGGTGGGCGCCGCAGGATGCGGCGGAAGGTCGCGGGGATTCTCAGGGGGACCTTTCGCAGGATGGCGAGCCTGGAGCGGCGCATGCGCGATTTGCGCGAACGAATGACCGCGGTCTCCGACGAGTCTCCTTTCTGCAAGTCCCTGGATGTCGCGCTGCATGAGCTCGACTCGATGCGACGCGCCTTGGCGGATCGGACTCCGGTTTTTGGCGGCACGGAAGGTTTCGCGCGATTTCCCGCGACGGACCCGATCGCGACAAGAGCCGCGGTCGCAGCGGGAACGCCTTCGGCCATGGCGGCGCGGCTAAGGGCCGAATGCGAAGCCTGCGGCAAAAGGCTGTGCGTCCTGCTGCAGGCGGCGAGGGCCATCAAGGACGCGGCCAGCGAAAGGATTGCATGCGTCCTTTTGCACATTTTGGAAAAGCTGCACTGGCTCCTGCTGCCGATTGCGGATGTGGTTGTCCCAAAAGCTTTTCCTCGTATTTCCAGCCAGTTCCAGCTTCGGGCTTCAGCTTTTTGACCGCCCTCCCCTACCGCGCGAGCGCCGGGGTGTTTGCGAGCTTAGTGCTTTGCCTGCGCACGATTCGGCCGGCGGCCGGCCGAATCGGCTGGCATTCCCGTTCAACTTTGACCAAATCGATTCCCCCCCGCTCGCCTTCAATGCTGCAGGAGTATTCATGTCCCGCGCGGTTGCTCGTCGTCGACGATAAGGAGGCGAATCTCAGGACCATTGGGGACGTTTTGGGGCAATTCGGTTACGACATCATCCTGGCTTCAGATGGCGACGAGGCCCTGCGCCAGCTGGATGGGCGGCCTGTCGATCTCATCCTTCTAGACCTTATTATGCCGGGCCGGGACGGTTTCGAGACGTGCCAGCTCATCCGCAAACAACCGCGATGGGCGGACATCCCGATCATCTTCCTGTCGGCCGCGGACGACAAGGATCTCGTCGTGCGAGCCCTCGAGATGGGAGGCGTGGATTACATCACCAAGCCATTCAACAAGGCCGAGCTCATGTCGCGCGTGCGCACGCACATCGCCCTCAAGACGGCTCGGGACCAACTCATGCAGCTTGCCGAGGATAAGGACGAGCTGATCGGCATCCTCACCCACGACTTGAAAAATCACCTCGGCGGGATCCGGATGAGCATCGAGTTGCTCCATGATCGGGCGCGCATCCACCGCGACGACCGGCTTGAGCGCGCGGCCGACAATATCCGCAATTTTACCGTCCAGATGCTGTCGTTTGTGCATGAGTTCCTCGCCAACTCGGCCGCGGATCGCGGGCTCAGCCTGGAGATCGAGCCCCTCTCTCTCAATCACGCCATGACCTCCGCAGTGAGGAACCATGCCGAGTCGGCGCACTACAAAGGCATCATCCTCGAACACGAGGACGAGGCGGACGCATCCGTGGCGGCGGACAGGAAGGCGCTCGACCAGGTGCTCGACAATCTGATCTCGAATGCGCTGAAGTTTTCCCCGCCGGGCAAGTCGGTGCGCGTGTCCGTGCGGCCCGCGCCCCACGGCGGCGTTTTCTCCGTCCAGGACGAGGGTCCGGGCTTCACGGAAGATGATAAGGCGCGGATGTTTCGCCGCTATGGCCGCCTCAGCGCGCGCC
>DAISJK010000166.1:0-3188 GCA_036821505.1 Opitutaceae bacterium | reverse complement strand
GGACCAGAATCGAATCGTGAAATCCTGGACCGCGGAAGCGGACGCTTTTTTCCGCGAAGGGCTGTCCGCGGCCCAGCGCCGGCTCCTGCGCGAAGTGGCGATCGAGCTTGCCGAGCCGCCGGGAAGCAACGCGTCCACCCTCTTTTTTTCGCCGGACATGACCCGGATTTCCGTTCCCGCAGGCCTGCCGCCCGCGCTGTCGGCGAAAATCGAGGCATATCGTAATGAAAAATACGCGCTGAAAAACGAGCTGATCCACGCATTATACCCGGGCAAGGACACGCCGCCCGCGGTCGAAAAGCAGGCGCTCGACGCGCTGGCTGCCGAGCAGGCGCCCCGGATCGCGGCGCTGGACCGGCTGGCCGAGGACATCCGCCGCGAGCTCGCGTCGGTGCGCAATCCTTCTTGGGTTCCGGAGCTGCCGACGACGATTCCTCCTGAACTCGCCTCCCGAATCGCCGTCTATCGTCAAGACAAGCTCGCAGTCCAAAAGGAGCTGCTTGCGCGTGTGGACGAAGTGAAGGCGGCTCCGCCCGTGGCCGACGACTCCACTCCCCAGGCGGAACGGGTCAACCGCGCGATAGCGGCGTTTCTCGCGGAGAACAGCGACCGTTACGCCTCGCTGCTGAAAAGGCGGGATGCGATCCGCGCCGACGTCGCCAAACTGGCCGCGGCGGAGCGCTCGGGCGGAGTATCCACCGACGCCCTCCTCCAACAATTTTCACAGTCTCTCCGCCAATTGCAATCGGACTGGAACTACCGC
This sequence comes from Opitutaceae bacterium, assembly GCA_036821505.1. GTDB lineage: Bacteria > Verrucomicrobiota > Verrucomicrobiia > Opitutales > Opitutaceae > Palsa-1447. The sequence goes on along the minus strand of DAISJK010000166.1, from coordinate 2,425 downwards.
GAGTACCAGTTTGCCGCCTTGCAGCCCGGGCTTTCGCCCGAGCTTCGGCGCCTGCTCTTCGACAGCTGCTTCGAAAAACTCGCCCTGCCCTTGCCCGGGGGAGAAATTCAACCGCCCTGACGCCCGCTCAAAGAACCCCGCGGTCGCGCGCCTCCGCTCCGCGATCCAATCGACTCCTTGCCTTCGGAACCCTTGCCGCAGGGGGGCTCGTCTTGGCCATCTTCATCGGGATAGTCGTCCGGTTTCGCTCGGGAGAGAAGACACTCATCAGAAACGAGATCGTCGGCAGGGAAGCCGCGGCACTCTATCCCGAAGCGCTCCAGCAGATCGCGGAGAACGAGGCCAACGAACCTCCCGGGACGACCGATCCCGCGGAGCTGCTGTCCCCCGTGCTCAAGACGGCGAACCAGGAGGGAATGCTCGCCGTCGTCATTTTCAATCCCGAGGGCGCGCCGATCAGGGCCGTGCCCGCCAATTTGGTGATGCCCGAGCTTTCGCCGACCGACTATCCGATCCTACTCGGCGGCGAGCCCATAAACCGCTATACTCCGGACTATTCCTTCGGCCGATATTTCGTCGGCAGCATCGCCCAAGGTCCGACGCTGGAAGTGCTCTTCCCGCTGCACGGCCGGGACGCGGGTAAGACCCTGGGGTTCGTTCAATATTTCATAGACGCGACGAAGCTGGCGACCCCGGGCTCGAATTCACGGTCGCTCGCGCTGGAACTTTCGGACTTCGACCGCAGCTTCGACCGTGAAACGTCGCTCACGCTCGGCGTCGGCGCGGCCCTGATCGCGGGCGTCCTTGCCACCGGCTATATCGGTGTCGCCCGAGCCCAACGGATCATCGCCGAGCGCAACGAACGCCTCGTCCGGGCGAACTTCGAGCTCACCTTGGCCGCCAAGGCTTCGGCCCTGGGGCAGATCACCTCCCACCTGATCCACGGACTCCAGGGCCCGATTGCGGGCTTGAGGGCGGTGGTCGCCGAGCGGGCCGCGGATGCCGGGGCGACCTCGGAATGGCGCTCGGCGGCGAATTACACCGAACGGCTGCAATCGATGATCGAGGAAACGGTGGCCTTGCTCGGCGACGCCAGCGCACAGGTGTCCTACACGCTCACCGGAAGCGAGCTGGCCGAGACGATACGCCGTCGCAACGCTGCCGCGGCGGCCGAGAAAAAGGTGGAACTGAAGGTGGAGGGTCCGGCCGACGTTTCGCTGGACAGCCATCGCGGAAGCATCGTTTGCCTGATCGCCGCAAACCTCATGCAGAATGCGATCGCTGCCACGCCCGCCGGGCGGAAGGTCGAGGCGATCCTGCGCAAAACGGACGGTGCGCTCGTCCTGGTCGTAGCCGACGAGGGGCCGGGAATCGCCGAGAGCGCTCGGCCGCATCTGTTCGAACCCGGACAGAGCAGCCGGCCCGGGGGAAGCGGCCTGGGCCTGGCCATCAGCCTGTTGCTCGCCCGACAAATCGGGGCGTTGCTGAGCCTCGCGAAGACCGATTCCTCAGGTGCTGTGTTTCAGCTTACCGTTCCCCTTTAGATCGAAAACTCCACCAGCACCGGGCAATGGTCCGAGAGCAGCGTCCGCACCACGCGGCACTGCACGTTTCGGCAGGCCGCCGGCAAGAATACGAAATCGAGGCGCCGCCGCGGAAGCGGCGATGGAAAGGTGCCGCCGCTCAAAGGGCGGACCACGTAATCGCCGTAAAGTGAAAGATGGCTCAGCAGGGCCGCCGTGGCGTCGTCGCGCATGCTGGAATTGTTGAAGTCTCCACAGATGATCGGGGGCACCGCCCAGACCGCCGCCCGTTCGCGCTCCTTCTTCTTGAGCCAGGCAAGCAGACGCTCGATCTGGCCCAGCCGCTGACGCCGCGAACTGGCGTGCAAGTGCAGGTTTATGACGGGCACTCGCCGTCCCCCCGCGTCCACTTCCGCGTAGAGGAATCCTTTCTCCCCCACCCGGCGCAGGCCGAACACCACCGTTTCGGCGTTATCCATCGGATGACGCGAGAGCAGGGCGTTGCCATAGCTCAGATTGATCAGCCCTTCCCGCCGGTTATGAATGCCGAAAACAGCATGCGGGAACCGGGCGTGCACCCGCAGATAATCGAGGTGGTCGAAATTTCCCGCCCACCGCGAGCGTTCGTCCACCTCCTGCATGGCCACCAGGTCCGGGGCCAACCGGGTGAGCAGAGTCGCGATCCGCCGCAGGTTCAACCGCAGCTTGCGCGGCGAGGTCAGGCCGTGGATCGGGTTCAAGCCGCGGCCGTGGGCAATGTTGAACGTGACGAGGCGCAGGCGTGTCATGGGCTATCCCAACCTTGACAGGTTTTCCGCCGATGGCGACAGTCCCCGTTCCCCTTTTCACGGCGGTCATAGCTCAGTTGGTTAGAGCACAAGATTGTGGATCTTGGGGTCGCG
>DAISJK010000165.1:0-3200 GCA_036821505.1 Opitutaceae bacterium | reverse complement strand
CCTTTTACGATCGTGCCCGGCGTGACCGCGGCCCTCGGGGCGGCTGCAATGGCGGGCGTCCCGCTTACGCATCGCGATCATAGTTCGGCCGTCATCCTGCTCACCGGCCACGAGGACCCGGCCAAGAGCGAGGAGGCGGTGCATTGGGAAGACTACGCCCGCCCCGGCGCCACGCTCTGCATCTACATGGGGATGCACAATCTGGCCGCGATCGCCGCGCGGCTGCAGGCCGGCGGACTGCCTTCATCCACGCCGGCGGCGATCGTGCAAGATGCCACGACCGAGCGCCAGCGCATGCTCACGGCCACCCTGGCGACCGTGGCCGCACGGGCGCAGGAGGAAGCCTTTTCGGCGCCTGCGATGGTCATCGTCGGCGAAGTCGTCAAATCTGCGACGGAGCTCGCGGAATTTGCGGCGGCCCGGTTGAAAACAGAGATTTGAAGCCGAGATTGATCCCATGATCACCGCCCTGATCGACAATGGTTCCCTCGAGCCCGCCGCTCACCTCAACCTGCGCAGGACCGCCGATGCGCTGGCCGCGCGCACGGGGCAAGCCGTGCACGCCGTTTCCTGGCGGCACAGCGATCGGATCCCGCGGGCCTCTTTGGGCGGCGCACCCGCCGCAACTCTGATCCCGTGGGTGCTCGCCCGCCTGGCGGATGGTGAGCGCGAGTTTCTCTTCATACCCTTTCTCATAAGCCCACAGGGAGCGATCGCATCCTCCCTTCGCCGCGATCTTGAGATGCTTCGGCGGGAAGAGGGGGATTTCAGCTATTCCTTCACGCGCGGTCTGGCCGATTCCGACCAGGTCGGCGATCTCGCCGGAATCGTGGTTGCACGCATTCGCGAGACGATTGCGCTCCGTGGGCTGGCGCGGCCGGCGGTCATCGTCGTGGATCACGGCGGTCCCGAGCGCCGGTCCGCCGAATTGCGCGATCGGATTGCCGCCGAGACACGCGGGCTGCTCGGCGACGAAATCGGCGTCCTCTCCGCCGCCTCGATGGAGGCTCCAGAAGGGCCGGAGTTCGCCTTCAATCGGCCGCTCTTCGCCGAACAGCTGGCCGCGCCGGATTTCTCGGGCGGGGACGTCGTCATCATGCCCCTTTTCCTTTCGCCCGGCCGTCATGCCGGGCCGGGCGGCGATCTGGAACGCATCGCCCGCGCGGCCGAGGCGCGCAATCCGGGTTTAAAATGCGCTTTCTGCGAACTCGTGGGCACGCATCCGCTCGCGCTGGAGGCGCTTGCCCGCGGGGTGGATCAATCCCTCCCACTGCTCGTTTTGACATGAATCCCGCGCCCGAAACCCCGGCTAAGCCGCCGCACAAAAACGAACGGCTGAAGGCCGAAAGCAACTTCCTGCGCGGCCACATCCTGCAGGACCTGGAAGATTCCTCCAGCGGCACGATCACGGAGGATAGCGCGCAGCTCACCAAATTCCATGGCATCTATCCGCAGGACGATCGCGATCTCCGCAACCAGCGCCGAAAGGAAGGCAAGGAAAAGGCTTTCATATTCATGGCGCGGATCCGCGTGCCGGGCGGCGTCTGCACGCCTGCGCAATGGCTGGCCATGGACGGCGTGGCCGACTCCCACGCCAACGGGACGCTGAAGATCACCAACCGCCAGGCCTTTCAGCTCCACGGCGTGATCAAAAACAATCTGCGCTCCGCCATGCGCGAAATCAACCGGGCTCTCCTCAGCTCGCTGGCGGCCTGCGGGGACGTCAACCGCAACGTGATGGCTAATCCCAATCCGTATCAATCGCGGCTCCATGAGGAAACACTGCGCCTGGCCCGCGCCATCGCCGACCACCTTTCGCCGCGCACCCGCGCCTACCACGAACTTTGGGTGGACGGAGAACTGCAGGGCGGCGGCGAGCCGGATGCCGAGCCGATTTACGGCGCCACCTATCTGCCGCGCAAGTTCAAGACCGTGATCGCCATTCCCCCGAGCAATGACGTGGACATCTGGGGGCAGGATCTCGGATTCATCGCGATCGCGGACGACAAGGGCCGGTTGGAGGGCTTCAATATCACGGTCGGCGGCGGCCTGGGCATGAATCACAATCAGGTCGACACCTATCCGCGCATCGCGGACATCCTCGGATTCTGCCGGGCCGACCAAGTGGTGGACGTGGCCGAGAAGATAGTCACCGTCCAGCGCGACTACGGAGACCGCACCGAGCGCAAGCACGCCCGCTTCAAGTACACGATCGCGGACCGCGGGCTCGCCTGGCTGCGCGCCGAAGTCGAGCGCAGGCTGGGCTACGAACTGGGCGCCCCCCGCCGTTTCGAATTCACCCACACGGGCGACCGCTACGGCTGGGTGGACGGGCACGACGGAACTTCGCACTTCACGCTCTTTATCCAAAGCGGCCGGGTAAAGGACACGCCGGACTACCCGCTCAAGACCGCGTTGCGCGAGATCGCCAAGGCACACACGGGCGACTTCCGGCTTACGCCCAACCAGAATCTGATCATCGCGCGGGTGACGCCCTCCGAACGCCCTAAGATCGAGGAGCTCCTCCGTAAATATAAATTGGACGGGGCGAACAACGCCTCCGCCCTGCGGCTGTATTCGATGTCCTGCGTTGCGCTGCCCACCTGCGGATTGGCCCTTGCCGAAAGCGAGCGCTACCTGCCCGACCTTGTGACCGAGCTCGAATCCGAGATCGAGGCGGCCGGCCTGCGCGACGACGCGATCGTCATCCGCATGACCGGATGCCCGAACGGATGCGGCAGGCCCTATCTCGCCGAGATCGGACTGGTGGGGAAAGCCCCCGGCAAATATAATATCTACTTGGGCGCCGCGTTCAACGGATCCAGGCTCAATGCTCTCTACAAGCCTTCGGTGGCTTCGGCCGAAATCACCCCCATACTTGGGCCGATCATCCGCCACTACGCCAAAGAACGGCAGCCGGGCGAAACGTTTGGGGATTTTGTCATCCGGGCGGGCTATGTCACCCCGACCGGAGCGCCAACCGACTTTCACGACAAGGTGGCGGCCAAGTCGGTCGGGTAGCGGCGTTTTTTGGAGAGTTGCAATTTGCAAGCGGGGGTTGCTAACCTGCCAGCCAGATTCGAATTACCCCTCCGACCATGTGGCAAAAAACCAAAGACCAACTTCCCACCATTCTGCTTACGTTCATCCTGGTCACGGCCGCGGCATTGTGGATGCACTACCAGACCGTCTCCGAAATG
>DAISJK010000164.1:0-3200 GCA_036821505.1 Opitutaceae bacterium | reverse complement strand
CGACGCCTCCATGGTCATGCCGCCGCACACCCTGGGCCGCGACATCTTGGCGACCGTGCGGGCCGCCACCCATGCCCTGGCCCGCGAGCTGCGCGTGGTGGGGCTGATGAACATCCAATTCGCGATCAAGGACGGCCAGCTCTACGTCCTTGAGGTAAACCCCCGCGCCTCGCGCACCGTGCCCTTCGTAGCCAAAGCGATCGGCGTGCCGCTGGCCAAGCTCGCCGCCAAGGTGATGACCGGCCTCAAGCTGTCCGCGCTCGGTTTCACCCGCGAGCAGACTCCGAAGCACTGGTGCGTAAAGGAAGCGGTGTTCCCTTTCGTGCGTTTTCCCGGCGCCACCATCGCGCTCGGCCCCGAAATGCGCTCCACCGGAGAAGTCATGGGGCTCGACGACGATCTCGGCATCGCTTTTGCAAAGGCTCAGGCCGCCGCCCGGCCCGGACTGCCGACCCAGGGCAACGTTTTCCTCAGCGTGAAGGATGCCGACAAGGCGCGCGCCGTGGTGATCGCCCGCGGCCTGACCGATTTGGGGTTCACCGTCTGTTCCACCGGCGGCACCGCGCGTTACCTGGCCGAGCACGGAATCACGGCCAAGCAGATCGCCAAGATCAACGAAGGCCGGCCCAACGCCGTGGACATGATCAAGAACGGCCAGATCGCCATGGTCATCAACACTCCCAGCGGCATGATTCCGCGCCGCGATGAAAACGCCATCCGTTCGGCCGCATACGCCCATAATGTGTTCATCATAACGACGATCACCGGCGCCCAGGCCGCGGTGGACGGCATCCGCGCCTTGCGCGAAAAGCCCTTGGGCGTGCGTCCGCTGCAGCGCTACCGCGGCAACGTTACGGTGCTCTGAAATGGGCCCGACCCTGATCGCGCTCTTGCACGGTCCGGACCGGCCCGGGTTGGTGGCCCGCACGGCCGGATGGATATTCGAACGCGGGGGCAACATCCTGCACGCGGATCAGCATCACGATCAGGAAGCAGGCGTATTCTTCCAGAGGATCGAATGGCTGCCCTCCTACGCTCCGCTGCGCGGAGCTTCGGCGGGCGTCTCCGCCAAGGCTACGGCGGAGGCCGAAGCATTTCGCTTGTTTGCTGAATCTCTCGGGATGAGCGCCCGCGTGACTTCCTCCGCTCACCGCACGAAGGTGGCCATCTTCGTTTCCCGGGCGGATCACTGCTTTCACGACCTCGCGCTCCGCTGGCGGGCCGGTGAGTTCTCCGGAGACTTGGTCGCGGTGGTGTCCAACCACCCGGATCTCGCCGCCGCGGCCAGGGCTTACCGCCTGCCTTTTCACCTCATTCCAACGACGGTTAAAAACAGGGCATCGGCCGAGCGGCGCCAGCTTCAAGTGTTGCGCGCGAAAGGCGTGGAGCTCGTGGTGCTCGCGCGCTACATGCAGGTGCTCTCGGAAAAATTCCTATCCTCATTCGGGCGCCCTGTAATCAACATCCACCACTCCTTCCTGCCGGCGTTCGCCGGCGGGCGGCCCTACCACCAGGCCTATGAGCGCGGCGTGAAGGTGATCGGCGCCACCGCCCATTACGCGACAGCGGATCTCGATGCCGGCCCCATCATCCACCAGGACGTCACCCGCGTCACCCATCGTCATGGCGTCGAAGACCTGATCCGCATGGGGCGCGATTTGGAGAAGCTCGTGCTTGCCCAATCTCTGCGGTGGCACCTGGAGAGTCGGGTGCTCGTCTACGGCCGCAAGACGGTGGTTTTCGACTGATTTCCGAAGTTTACACCGAGGTTTGGTTTTGTTTGGGTCAGCCCTCCGCACGCAAAACCCGCTTCATGCCCATTCCCGCCAGTCCTCCCAATCCGAATGCTCCGGGCCCTTCCGGCGCCGTTCCGGCCGAAATTCCCGTCGACGAGCGGTTCCGGATATTTTGGCAAAAGAACGGGGGCTCGATCACCGCGATCTGCTGCCTGGCCCTCCTGGGCATCTTAGGCAAAGGCGTCTGGGAATATAGGGCGAAGCAACGGGAACTCTCCCTGCAGCAGGATTTTGCCGCTGCCTCAATCGCTGCCGACAAGTTGCAAGCCTTCGCCGACGGCCACGCCGGCACCTTCTTGGGCGGAGTGGCCCAGTTGAAGCTCGCCGACAGTGCCTATTCAGCGGGCCTGATTGGCGAAGCGCTCGCGGGATACCAGAAGGCGGCGGAAGCGATCACATCGGGGCCGCTGGCCGCGCGCATCCAGCTCGGACTGGCGATGGCCGAGATCCAGGCAGGACAGGTCTCCGATGGGGAATCCGGCCTGCGGCGGCTTCTCGGGGACTCGCAGCAATCGAACTCGGTTCGGGTGGAGGCCGGCTACGATCTCGCCAGCTCCGCGGCCGCTTCCGGCCGTCCCGCCGAGGTGGAATCGATCGCCCAGCAGATCATCCAGATCGATCCTGAGAGCCCCTGGGCGCAGCGCGCGTTTGCCCTGGCATCCACCCTGCCACGGGCCCCCGGGCCGCGATGAATTCATTCGCTCTCGAATTCGAGAAGCCGCTCCGCGAGCTGGCCCAGCAGTTGAACGAACTGCGCCAGCAATCGATCGAGAAGAATGTGGATCTCGCGCGCGAAATCCTCGCGGTCGAGAAAAGGATCGAGACCATGCAACGCGACCTCTACTCGGGGCTTACCGCGTGGCAGAAAGTGCAGATCGCGCGGCATCCCCAGCGGCCCCACGCCCTGGACTATGTCGGGATGATCTGTGAGGACTTTCAGGAGCTGCACGGCGACCGTCAGTTCAAGGACGACCGGGCGATGGTGGGCGGACCCGCTTTCTTCGCCGGCGAAGCGGTGATGGTCGTGGCCCAGGAAAAAGGCCGCGAAACGAAGGAGAAGATCGAGCGCAACTTCGGGCACGCGCATCCCGAAGGCTATCGCAAGGCGCTTCGTCTCATGAAAATGGCCGAGAAGTTTCGCCTGCCCATCCTCTCGTTCATCGACACGCCCGGAGCCTATCCGGGAGTCGGTTCGGAGGAGCGGCATGTTTCGGAGGCGATCGCCGTCAATCTCCGCGAGATGTCCCTGCTTCGCGTGCCCTCGATCTCCGTCGTGGTGGGCGAAGGGGGATCGGGCGGGGCTTTGGGCATCGGCGTGACGGACCGATTGCTCATGCTCGAGAACAGCTACTATTCGGTGATCACTCCCGAAGGCTGCGCCACCATCCTATGGAAGGACAGCGC
>DAISJK010000163.1:0-3234 GCA_036821505.1 Opitutaceae bacterium | reverse complement strand
GATTTGGAGGAGGATAGGCAGCTTGCGGCCAAGTTCGGCCGCGGCCCGGTCGAGCAGCCGGGCGAGCTTCTCGCTGTCGACGCTCTGGATCCGGTCAAAGTGCCGGGCGGCCAGCGCCGCCTTGTTCGACTGGAGGTGCCCGATCAGTTCCCACCGGAGGGGCGCCGCCGTCTGCGCCCGCTTCTCCACCCCTTCCTGCACGCGGTTTTCGCCCACAGCCTTCAGCCCGAATCGCGCCGCATACTCCGCCGCGGCGGCAGGATAAGTCTTCGTCACCGTCAGCAGCTCGACCTCGGCCGGCTTGCGCCCGGCCCGGGCGCAAGCCGTATCGATGGTCTCCAGCACCGCGCGGGCGCGGCGCTCAAATTCCTCGTAGGAGATGAACGGAAGCATCGTTAGCGTTTCTAATTATAGAATTGCCGGTCCCATGCCCGGCACGGACTATGGCCAGAACCTGCGCTAATCATGCAAATTGAAAATCTCAAAATTTTCTCCGATTTGGTGGAAACCAAGAGTTTTTCGAAGTCGGCCAAACTGAACGGCATCACCCAGTCGGCCGTGAGCCAGCAAGCTCGCGCGATGGAGCGCCACTTCAAGGCCCTGCTGATCGATCGCAGCCAGAAGCAATTTCAGCTCACCCGCGAGGGTCACCGGGTCTACGAATCCGCCAAGGAGATGCTGCACGCCTACGAACAGCTCCTCTCCGAGCTGCAGGAGATGAAAAAGATCATCAGCGGGACGATTCGCATCGCCACGATCTATTCGATCGGCCTCCACGAACTGCCTCCCTACATCAAGAAATTCCTGCACGATTTCCCGTCGGTCAACGTGCGGGTAGAGTACCGCCGGTCGAACCTGGTTTACGAGGATCTCCTGCACAATGCGGTCGATTTCGGCTTGGTGGCCTTTCCGGTGAAGACGCGCCAGCTCGAGGCGCTGCCGTTCCGCAACGACCACCTGGTGTTGATCGCCCATCCCCAGCACCCGCTGGCCAAGCGGAACGAGGTCGAGGTGCGGGACTTGGACGGCCTCAAGTTCGTCGGCTTCGATCCCGATATCCCCACGAGAAAGGCCGTGGACCAGATTTTTCGGGACAATAAGCTGGAGATCGAACCCGTGATGGAGTTCGACAATATCGAAACGGTGAAGCGGGCGGTCGAGGTGGATCACGGCGTCGCCATCGTGCCTCAGGCCACCGTCGTGCAGGAAGCCAAGCAGGGAACGCTTGCCGTGCTGCCATTCAAGGGACGGTCGCTCACGCGTCCGCTCGCCATCCTCCACCGGAAGGGCCGGGTGCTCACGCCTGCGATGAAAAAGTTCATCGAGACATTGGGACTGGACCTGCCGGAGGCGCGGGACAATTGAACCCAAACGCGGGCGAGCTGCAGGCGGCGTGGCCCTGGTTCCTGCCGGCGGTCGCGGCGATCGCGGGCGCTTGCGTCGGCAGTTTTCTCAATGTGGCTATCCGCCGGCTGCCCGCCGGCGAATCCACCGTGAGCCCCCGGTCCCATTGCGCCTGCGGAGCGCCGATCGCATGGCGGGACAATGTGCCGATCGTGTCCTGGCTGATCCTGCGCGGGCGGGCGCGGTGCTGCGGCCGGCGGATTTCGGCGCGGTACCCGCTGGTGGAAGGCCTCACCGCCCTCCTCTTTCTCGCCTGTTGGCTGCGCTATCCCCCGGCCGAGGCGGCCTGCGGAGCCGTGTTTCTCAGCGCGCTGGTGGCCGGGGCCTTCATCGACGCCGAGCACATGATCATTCCGGATGTCCTCACCTTTGGATTGGCCTTCGGCGGGGTGATGCTGTCGTTCATCGTGCCCGGGCTTCACGGCGAACACGGCGGCGGACCCTTCGCTTTGGACAGCATCAGGTCCGGCTGCAGCGCCATCGCCGGGCTGATCGTCGGATCCGGCCTCTTGCTCTGGATCGCCCTTCCGGCCGAGGCACTGCTCAAGAAGGAGGCCCTGGGCTTCGGCGATGTGAAGCTGATCGGAGCGATCGGCTCTTTTTGCGGCTGGCAGGGAGCGGTCTTCGCCGTCTTTGCCGGCGCGATTGTCGGCGCGCTTTGGATTGCGGCTTCCTTGCTCTGGAAAAATCGGCCGGGCCGGGCGGCGCAATCGGCCGGCGGCGGCGTGCCTTGGGGGCTTCGCGTGCCTTTCGGACCGATGCTCTCCATCGGCGCCGCGCTCTATTTCCTGGCGCTGCGCGCGCCCGTCGACGCCTGGTTCACACAGGCCTCGGCTCTATTCCAAAGTTAAGCCGATTTTACGGACACGGGACGAAGATCGCTCAAAGCGCCCGCAGATCCGCGCCGGCCTTGAACCGCACGGTCTTCAGGGCCGGGATTTTCATCGGGCGGCGGGTGTGCGGATTGAAGCCCCGCCGGGCCGGGCGCACCGCGAGCAAAAAAGTGCCGAATCCGATCAACTGAACTTCCCGGTCGCGCCGCAGGCCGCGCTTGATCGAAGCCAGCACCGCATCGACGGCCCTTTCGGCGGCGGCTTTTGAGGTCGCGCCGCCCAATTCCTTCCGAACGGCTTCGACCAGATCCGCTTTGTTCATTGGGGGCAGCGAGCGAAAGCCCGGCGGCGGACGCGGTCAAATTGAAACGATGATGTTAATTTCGGGTGCGCCGGCAGCGGACAGCGAAAGCGGGGCATCCTCCCGCAGCCCGGCCGAGATCAGCATGGCCATGCCCAAGAATCCCGCTCCGTCCTGAGCCGCCGCGATTGAGCGCAGCTCTCCCACCCTGCGTCCTTCCTGCCAGAGCGGCGCGCCGCGCGCCGGCATCGATTCGTTTCCCTTGACGCAGCGCAACCGGCGGCGGACGCGCCCGACGGATTTGAGGCGCGACATCACTTCCTGGCCCAAATAGCAGCCTTTGGTATAGGAAATCGCGTCGGCCTCGAGCCCTCCTTCGTTGGGCAGGTCGCCCGGGCCGATATCGGCGGGCACGGACGGTATGCCATCGGCGATCCGCCGCAGCTCCAGTTCGTCCGTTCCGATTTCAGCCGCGCCGGCGAGTTTTTCGCCGATCTTCGAGCTCGATTCGGCCGGAAAAATCAATTCCCAGCTTTCCGCTGCGCTCCTGCGGCCGCGAAAAATCATGCCGCGCATTGTTTCGCCGATCGCCCCGCGCCACCCCTCTCCCAGCAACGCCACGCCCGCCCAGCCATCGGTGCAATCTTCCACCACGACGTCGTCGGCCACGATGTACTCCTCGAGGCGCCGCTTGAT
>DAISJK010000162.1:0-3235 GCA_036821505.1 Opitutaceae bacterium | reverse complement strand
ACATCCTTCTCACCGGCTCGCAGAAAGCCCTGGCCCTGCCGCCCGGTCTCTCGCTGATCTCGCCCTCCAAGCGCGCCCTGGAAAGGGCGGCCGGCTCTCCGGATCGCGGATATTACTTCGACCTCCTGGAGTTTCAAAAAAACCATGAGGCCGGCATGACGACCAGCACACCGGTCATCCCCCTCATCTACGCCCTCAAGTCCAAGCTCGCCGACATCAAGGCCGAGGGCGTGGCGGAGCGCCACGCTCGTCACGCGCGCCTGAATAAAATCGTGCGCGATTGGGGCTTTGCGAAAGGATTCAAGCTCTTCCCCAAGGAGGGCTACGGATCGATCAGCCTCAACTGCTTCGCCAATAATCTCAATGTGGACCTGCCCGCGCTGCTCAAGACGCTCAAATCGAAGCACGGACTCGTGATCGACGGCGGCTACGGCAAACTCAAGGGCAAGACCTTCCGCATCTCGAACATGGGCGACGAGACCGATGCGACGATCGCCTCGCTGCTCAAGGCGCTGGACAGCGCTCTGGCAGAGACGCCGAAATTGGCCTGAGCACGCCTGTCGTTCAGAATAAGGTGCTTGTAATCGGCGCGGCCGGGGCCTATCCGCTCGCGGCTTCATGAAGTCCCTGATCATCGCCGAGAAGCCGTCGGTGGCCGCCGACCTGGCGCGCGCGCTCGGCAAGGTGCCAAAAAAGGGCGACCATTTCGAAAACGACCGCTACGTGATTTCTTCGGCCGTGGGCCATCTGGTCGAATTGCTCATGCCCGAGGACATCGACAAGAAGGCCTACGGTTTCTGGCGGTTGGAGATGCTACCGATCATTCCGGACAAATTCGGGCTCAAGCCGATCGAGCAGTCCAAGGAGCGGTTCGAGCATCTGAAGAAGCTCCTGGCCCGAAAGGACATCGAGGAAGTGATCAACGCCTGCGACGCGGGGCGCGAGGGCGAACTCATCTTCACCTATATTTATCAGCTCACCAAGTCCAAGCTGCCGGTCAAACGCGCCTGGATGCAGACCATGACGGCGGGAGGTATTCGCGAAGCCTTCGAGCATCTGCGCGAAGGCAGGCAGATGGCCGGTCTGGCTGACGCAGCCCGATGCCGCAGCGAAAGCGACTGGCTGATCGGCATCAACGGCACCCGGGCCCTGACCAAGCGCATGTTCGGCTCGCGCGCGGGCAACGTCGCTTCGGTCGGGAGGGTGCAGACCCCCACCCTGGCTATTGTCTATGCCCGCGAGCTCGAGATCCGGAATTTCAAGGCCCGGCCGTTCTGGCGAATCACGGCGGACTTCGAGATCGCCAAAGGGGTCTACGAAGGCGTCTACCAGCGTCCGAACTTCAAAAAGTCGGATGAGGATGAGCACGATCGCGTCGACCGGCTTTGGGACCGAGCCCAGGCCGAAGTTGTGTTTGCAGCCTGCCAGGGCCGGCCCGCCGCCCAAGTCTCCGAGGAAAAGAAAGCAAGCACCCAGGCGGCGCCCAGGCTCTACGACCTCACCACCCTGCAACGCGAGGCCAACAACCGATTCGGCCTTCCCGCGCGCCGCACCTCGCAGATCGCGCAGGCGCTTTACGAGCGCCACAAGATGATCACCTACCCGCGCACCGATTCCCGCGCGCTGCCCGAGGACTACATCCCGACCGTCCAGCAGACCCTCGACAGCCTGACCGGGGACCTTGGCGCACACGCCAAAAAAGTGCTGGCCGAGGGCTGGGTCCGCCCCAACAAGCGCATCTTCAACAACGCCCAAATTTCGGATCACTTCGCGATCATTCCAACCGCGAGCGAGGCCCAGCATCTCGACGAATACGAAGCCAAGGTTTTCGACATGATCGCGCGCCGTTTCGTCGCCGCGTTCTATCCGTCCGCCGAGTTCGACATCACCACCCGTCTGAGCGTCGTGGCCGCGCACACGTTCAAGACCGAGGGCAAGGTGCTGACCGCCCCCGGCTGGCTTGCGGTCTACGGAAAAAACACCATCGAGGACGACTCTCCCGATTCGAAAGCGCTGCCGCCGCTCGACGACGCGGACGGGAAACCGCCGCACGCGGTCACTGTCGAAGGCCGCCTGCACGAAGAAACGACCAAGCCGCCCCCTCGCTATACCGAGGCGACGCTCCTTTCGGCCATGGAAGGCGCCGGCAAGCTGGTCGAGGATGAGGAATTGGCCGAAGCCATGAAAGAGCGCGGCCTGGGCACGCCCGCAACCCGAGCGGATACGATCGACGGGCTGATAAACCAACGGTACATGGAGCGTCAGCAGCGCGAACTCGTTCCCACGCCCAAGGCCGAGCAGATCCTCCAGTTTCTCACCGCCGTGCAGGCCGAGGAGCTGACCAGCCCGGCCATGACCGGCGAATGGGAATTCAAGCTCCGGCAAATGGAGAACGGCAAGTTCACACGCGACAAATTCATGGCCGAGGTGGTCAAGCAGACCAAGGGCATCATCCAGCGGGTCAAAAAATTCGAGGAAGACGACACCGCCGCGCGCGAAACCGACATTCCCTCCCCCACCGACGGCCTGCCGCTGCGCGAGACCCTGCGCGGCTACAAGTCGCAGGACGGCGAATTCATCGTCTACAAGGTCATCGGCAACCGAAAGATGGAGGAGTCCGAAGTCCGCGAGCTGGTGGCCAAGGGCCAGCTCGGCCCTCTCGACGGCTTTCGCTCGAAAATGGGCAGGCCCTACAGCGCCGTGCTCCGCTACAATCCCGAGGCCAAGAAGATCGAATTCGTCTTTGACGGCGCGCGCGGAGCCGGCGGCAAGATCGATTTCACCGGCCTGCAGCCCTTCGCCCCCGCGCCCGCTTCATTCGGGCCCGACGCGCAGGTCTACGAGACGCCTCAAAGCTACGTGGTGCGCCGGATCGAAAACGGCGAGGACAAGATCCTGGCGCGATGCTCGCGCCGGATCCTCGCCCGCGACATCCCGCGCGAGCAGTTCCTCAAGATGCTCGAAACGGGGAAAACTGATCTGCTCGAGAAATTCTGGAGTCAGCGCACGCGGCGCCCCTTCAGCGCATTCCTCGTGCTCAAGCCCGACGGCACGACCGCATTCGAGTTCGCCCCGCGGGCTCCGAAGGAACCGGGGGCGAAGCGCGGCAAGCGCAAGGCTTCCGGCATAAAATCCACATCCGACGGAGCCGGCGCCGCCCCTCCGCCGGCAGAGCAATCGCGAGCCGACTCGTAGCTGCGAGCGTGAAAGTGGCCGCGAGCGTGAGCGAGTGGAA
>DAISJK010000161.1:0-3236 GCA_036821505.1 Opitutaceae bacterium | reverse complement strand
TTGCCGGAACCGGGCGAGTGGGCCTGGGCGCAGCTTTTTGCCCGCGATTCGGCGGCAGCGGCCCTTCGCTATCATTCGCTCCTTGGCTACGACGCGGTTCCCGACACCCGCTCCGACCGGGAAAACGTGTTTGTGCTCGCAAGCGGCGGCTATGCCCGAGCGGGCCTGGCTCCCCTGCCCGCGCGGCCCGACGCGAGTCCCGGCTGGCTCGGGTTCGTGCGCGTGGCCAACGTGGACCAATCCGCCAGCCAGGCCGAAAGCCTGGGAGGGCAAATTCTGGTCGCACCCAAGCCGGGCAAAATCGCAACCCGCGTGGCGATCGTGGCCGATCCGACAGGCGCAGCAATCGGCCTGATCGAGCTTAACGATACGGCTGACTTGAAGGTTGTCCCATGAAACGCCGTGGTAAATTATTTTTAAGCGCGCTTGGTCTCGCCGCCGCGTTCCCGATGGGCGGATGCGTCGCCGCTGATGGTGGGGGTTATGTTGAGACCGATGTGGGAGTTTACGGCGCCCCCGTGGTTGAACCCGTCGGCTGGTATGGCCGCCCCGGGTACGGTCACGATACGGTGGTCGTTCAACCTGGATTTGACCATCGCGACGACCATGGTCCCGCTCCGGGAGCCCGTCCGGCGCAACGCACCGATGATCATCGCATGCCGGGAATTCCGAGTGCTCCCCGTCCTTCGGCGCCTCGCGGCGGCGGTGGCGGGGATAGAGAACGGCATTAGTCGGACCTACTTGTTGTCCCAGGGGAGCTTGATCTGCACCCGCGGGTGATTCCAGACCTGGAAAATCTCGAACATCTTTCCGGGATTCAGGATGCCCCGAGGATCTAGCGCGCGCTTGACCGCAAGCATGGCGCGAACCTGGGCCGGAGAATGCTGGAGCCTGAAGAATGGCGTCTTGGCCAAGCCGATGCCGTGCTCGCCTGAAATCGCCCCGCCAAGGGCGACCACTTTTGCCATGAGCTTGTGCACCGCGCGCTTGGCCGCGCGGCATTCGGCCGGATTCGCGCGATGATACATGATGTTAATATGCAGGTTGCCGTCGCCCAAGTGTCCGAACGCCGGAATGGGCAGGCCCGACTCGCGCCGGAGGCGCCTTAGAAACTTCGCCATGGGCCCGAAGCTGCGCGCCGGGAGCACGATGTCCTCGTTCATCTTGGAATCGCCGAGGGCGAACATGGCCGAAGAGCATTTGCGCCGCACGGCCCATAGCGCCTCCGCCTGAACACGGTCGCGGGCGGCGCGATGCGCCAGCGCGTGCCGGGCGGCCCACTTGGCGATGATCCGCCGCTGTTCGCGCAGTTCGCTGGCGCTGCCGGCGAGTTCCAGGAGGATGAGCGGCCGCCCACCCTGCCCCGGAAACAGGATCGCTCCCATGCCCCGCTCCACGCCCAGCACGGCGTCCCGATCCAAAAATTCGCAAATGGCCGGCTGCACGCGCAGCACAAACAGCGCACGCACCGCCGCAAAAGCCGCCTCCTCGTTCCGAAAGGCCGCGACCAGGGTCCAGCGCTGCGCCGGCCGCGGCACGAGCTTGAGCACGGCTTCGGTCACGACGCCCAGCATGCCTTCGCTGCCGATCCACAGGTCGCGCAGGTTGAATCCAGCCGAGAATTTTTTGGTGGGGGTGCCCCATTCGACGTATTCCCCCGTCGGAAGAAAGCCCTTGAGCGCGAGCACGAAATCCCGCGTCACCCCGTATTTCCCGCCGTGCATTCCGCCGGCGTTGCATGCGATGTTTCCACCGATGCTGCAGTATTCCTTCGACGCGGGATCCGGGGGATAAAACCAGCCCTTCGCCTCGGCCGCCCTCTGGACGGCGGCGTTTCGGGCGCCCACCTGGACGTGCGCGAGCCCCGACTCGGCGTCGATACGGATGCGCCTCCAGCCACCGAGGTCGAGCACCCAGCCGCCGCGGCGCGGCGCGGACGAACCGGTCAGCGAAGTGCCTCCGCCGCGAACCGTCACCGGCACCCGGCGGTCGTTGGCCAGCTTCAAGGTCGCCGCGATGTCGCGATGGTTGCGCGGAAACACGACGGCCTCGGGCAGGAATGCGATCTTGAGGCTGTCGAACGATGCCGCGTTGCATGTCGCATCATCGGTGCGGACGACACCCGGGCCCAGCCGGCGCCGGAGAAGTTGTGTGGCGGAAGCATGACTCATGCGCCCCCATCATCGGCCGTCGTTGCGGTCGCGTCAATGTGGCCGCAAGATTTCTGCTTTCCAAGGGACGCGCGAACGATTGGACTCATCGTTCCCCATGATCCGTGTCCTTCTCACCACCACCTCGTTTCAAGACACTCCTGGCGCGCACCATCAGCTTTTGGCCGGCGCCGGATTCGAGATCGTCAAGGAGAGGGGGCCTCTGTCCGAAGCGCGCATGCTCGAATTGGCCGGTTCATTCGACGCTTTTCTTTGCGGCGACGATGCCATTACCCGGGCGGTGATCGAGAAGTCCCTGCCGCGGCTGAAGATCATCAGCAAATACGGCATCGGCGTGGACAAGATCGATGTGAAGGCGGCCACCGAGCACAAAATACCCGTGTTGTTCACCCCCGGCGTCAATCACACCACGGTGGCCGAACACACTTTCCTGCTCCTCCTCGCGCTGGAAAAGAACTTCCTCTACGGCGTGGACGCCTCCCGCAAGGGCGAGTGGAAGCGCAAGACCGGGCACGAGCTGCTGGCGAAGACGATCGGAATCGTCGGCCTAGGCCGCATCGGCAAGGAAGTCGCGATCCGCGCGCGCGCTTTCGGCATGGAGCCGGTGGGCTACGATATCTACTGGGACGAAGCATTCGCAAAGCAGCACGGCGTGCGCCGCGCGGCGACCCTCGACGAGATTTTCTCGGTTTCGGACTATCTGTCGCTCCACACCAATCTCACGCCGGAGACGCGCGACCTGATCAGCGCAAAGAGCATCGCGAAGATGAAGAAGGGCGTCATCATTTTAAATTGCGCGCGCGGGGAGATCGTCAACACGGCCGACATGGTCGCCGCGGCGGGCCCGGGGAAGGCGGCTACTGGATGACGGCGATCAGGTCGCCTTCCTGGACGACGTCGCCCTCGGCCACGGCCAGCTTGGCCAGCGTCCCGCTGCCCTCGGCCAGGACGGGGATCTCCATCTTCATCGACTCCAGGATGACCAGGGTGTCGCCGTCGGACACGGGGTCGCCCTCGGTCGCCACGACCTTCCAGACGTTGGCCACCATCTCCGCGTGGATCTCG
>DAISJK010000160.1:0-3244 GCA_036821505.1 Opitutaceae bacterium | reverse complement strand
CCGTCTCCCTGCTTGAGCCGTCCCAGCTTGGTCTCCTCGACGCGGGGCGCGGCCCCTCGAATGACTTTTTTTACTATGTCATGGAACTGGCCGACGACGTCGAACGCGGCAGCAACATCGATCCGCGGACTTATGTGCCCCTGACTTTGCGCGAACTGCGCCTGCGCCGCGGCCGTCTGCCCGCGGCGGAAGCGGCGGCATTCGGAGCGGATCTGGCGCGCGCCCTGATCGTCCTGCACCGAAACGGCCTGGTCCATCGGGACATCAAACCGGCGAACATCGTCATCGTAGGCGGCGTGGCCAAGCTGGCCGACGTGTGCTTGGTGGCGGCGGCCGGCGACGAACCGGTCTTCATCGGCACCCGGGATTTCGCGCCTCCGGAAGGAGCCGGAGAGCCGCGAGCCGACTTGTTCAGCCTAGGCATGGTGCTTTACAAGCTTGCGACGGGATTCGAGTCGCAGCGCTTTCCGCGCCTGCCTTGTGATCTCGCCGACTGGACGGATCGCCACGCATTTCTTGAGCTCAACGAGGTCATCCTGATGGCGTGCAATCCGGAGGCCTCGAACCGTTTCATCGACGCGTCCGCCATGCTCGGCGAACTTCTGCTCGTGCAAGCGGGCCGCTCCGTCCGCCGGGTGCGCGCCGCGGACAAACGCTCGATGCGGAGGCTGCGGATAGCACGCGCGCTTGCGCGGCTGTTTTGACCGCACTACAAACCGGGAGTGTCGAAACGCGCCGTCCTTCTCGTCAACCTGGGCTCGCCCGATTCCATCTCGGTGCCGGACGTGCGGCGCTACCTGCGGGAATTTCTGGGCGACGAACGGGTGCTGGATATGCCCGCATTTCTGCGCTGGCTGCTGCTCGAGGGCCGGATCTTGCGGACGCGGCCCCGCCAAACCGCCCATGCCTACGCCTCGATATGGACTCCGAACGGTTCGCCGCTCATCGTGACTTCACAGAGCATCAGGAGCAAACTCGCCGAGGCGCTCGGGCCCGATCTACCCGTTTATCTAGGCATGCGCTATGGCCGGCCGGCAATCGCCGATGTGATCGCGCAGATCGCCTCCGCAGGCGTGGAGGAACTGCTTCTTTTTCCGCAGTACCCCCACTACGCCATGTCGTCCTGGGAAACAGTAGTCGCGCGCGCGCGCGAGGAAGCCGCGCAGCAGGCGCCCCGGATGCGGATGACCTGCGTGCAGCCATTCTTCGCCGATAAAGATTATATTGAAGCGCTGCACACGGTGTCGGCTCCGTGGCTCGCCCGCCCGCACGATCATCTCCTCTTCAGCTATCACGGCCTGCCGGCCAGGCACATGCGCAAAGCCGATTCCTCGCGCTGTCATTGTCTCAAGGTCGCGGACTGCTGCTCGGTCGCCTCGCCGGCCCACGCCACCTGCTACCGCGCCCAGATATTCGCGACCACTCGGGCCTTTGCCGCGCGCGCCGGACTGGCGCCTGAACGCCATTCGGTCTCTTTCCAATCGCGCCTCGCGGGGGAGCCATGGCTGGAACCGTTCACGGACGTGGAGTTGAAGCGGCTGCCCGGCGCCGGCGTGAAACGCCTCCTGGTCATCTGTCCGGCCTTCACCGCGGACTGCCTCGAAACCCTCGAGGAAATTGCCGTTCAGGGACGCGAAACTTTCCTCAATGCCGGCGGAACGGAATACGCGCAAATTCCCTGCCTCAATGACCAGCCGCCCTTCATCGAATTCCTCGCCGGACGCGCGCGGCGGTGGGCGGAGACTGTTAAAAAATGAACGACGAGACCCCGCCTCCTTCGATCCCCGAAAGGTCGGCGCCCGAAACCGACGAAACTTTGTTCGCTGCGCTGCTCAAGGCCGATCGCTCAGAGTCTCTCGGCGCGCTGGCGGCCGGCATCGGCCGCGAGCTGAATGAGTTGCTGGCCACGATCCTCGCGGCGGTCGCGACCGCGCAAAGCGGCGACGACGTCGCCTTGGACGACGCCGAGCAGGCCTGCGTCGCCGCGCGAGAACTCACCCGGCGGCTCCTCGTGATGGGCCGTGGAGGCGACGGTTCGCGCGCAATCGTTGAAACGCGCGAGCTCTTGCTTGAGGCGGCCAAGGCGGCTGGCGCCGGTTCCGTCGCGGAAATCGTCGTGGACGTGCCCAGCGGCGTCGCTCCCGTGCTGGTCGCGCGCGTTCAAATCCTGCAAGCATTTCAGAACCTCCTGCGCAATGCGCTGGAGGCCATGCCTCCCCCGCCGCACCGGCCGCGGGTGCAGCTCCGCGCCGCCAATGCCGAGTTGGAAGCAGGCAGGATCGAGGGCCTGCCGGCGGGCTCCTACGTCGAATTCGAGGTGCGCGACAACGCCGCGGGTATCGCGGCGGAGGAATTGGAGACGATCTGGGATCCCTACTTCACAACTAAAAAGCATCGCACCGGACTCGGGCTGCCCACCGCGCTCGCGATCATCCGCCGGCATGGCGGACAAATCGGGGTCGATTCAACCGTCGGCGACGGCACGGTGTTCACGATCTTTTTGCCGGCGGCCGATCCCGCGGGAGAGCCCCAGGGACGGCGCGCATCGTCGGAGCGTTTTCGCACCGGCCGCGTGCTTGTGATGGACGACGACGAAAAGATTGCCGCGCGCACGGGCGCAATGCTTGAAAGCCTCGACTATAAATTCGACATGGCCCGCGACGGCAAAGAGGCGATCGACTGGTATCGGCGCTATTTCAGCGTGGGCCGTCCTTATGACGCAGTCATCCTGGACCTAGATGTGGTGGGCGGAATGGGCGGCCGCGAAGCTTTCGAGGAACTTCGCCTGCTCGACCCGGACGTGCGCGCCATCGCCTCGCACGCGGGCGGCGACGACGAATCCCGCCAATGCCTCGACCAGGGATTCTGCGGCTGCCTGGCCAAGCCCTATCGCCCCGCAGACCTCGGCAAACTGCTGGGAACGGTGCTGGGGTGAGGAGTCGGAGCGCGTTGGGGACAACGCGCTCCACCCAAAGACAAACGCCTCCTCAAGTCAGGCGGACGCCGCCGTCAACTGTCACGTCCACTCCGATGATGTTGCTGGAGTCGCTCGACAGGAGAAAGCGCACAAGCTTGGCCACTTCATCAGCCGTGCCGAAGCGTTTGAGCAGCGACTGCGCGGCCATCGTTTCCTCAAAACCCTTAGCTGCCTCCGCCGGGAGGCCCAGCTTGGCGAAGATCGGCGTGGCGATCGGGCCGGGACTGATGGTGTTGACGCGAATACCGCGCGGGGCGAGCTCGACAG
>DAISJK010000159.1:0-3294 GCA_036821505.1 Opitutaceae bacterium | reverse complement strand
AGCGAACGCACGTCGTCGAACAATCGGAAAAACTCCTCGAAGAAATAGCGTACTCCGTTCGCGCTGGTGAACACGATCCAGTCGTAAGCGCCGAATTCCAGCATGACATCGGCCAAGTCCTGTTTGGAAATCTCCTTGGAGATGCGCAGCACGGGCAGTTCGATCACCTCGGCGCCGAGGGCGGCCAGCCTGAGCGCGAGCTCCGACGCCTGCTCGCGGGTGCGGGTGACGGCGATTCGGCGTCCGCGCAGAGGGTGGGTATCGGTTGGCATGTGGCTCAACCTGCCAGACCGAGTTTTTTCAGCAAGCGGTCCGCGGTTTCCATCGGCGCGTCGAAGTCGAGCGGCGTGAGCGGCATCACGCGGATTCCCGTCGTTTCGTGGTAGAAATACAGTTTGTCAGCCGTGCCGTGCGCGGCGAATGCCGTGTGACAGCCCGCGCCGAGAGCGGCTTGGAAGGCCCGCTCGAGCGCGACCCTAAGCGCGGTCTCCCGGTCCCCAATGCAGGCGTAGCGCCCGGATTCGTCCGCGCGGCACTGAACGGCGATTGCGCCCTGCCCCACCGCCGGCACCATCTGCTCAAAATTTAATGGACGGAATTCAAGCCCTGGCCAGGCGTCGATTCCCAGACGCCGCAAGCCGGCCGCCGCCAAGAGAGTCGCATCGGCCGGTCCCGGATCCGCGATCTTGCGCAGACGGGTGTCCACGTTGCCCCGGATTTCGCAAAACTCCGCTTCGGGAAACATCACCGCGGCCTGCATCCGCCGCCTCGGGCTGCCGGTGGCAATGCGTGCGGGACGATCGACCCCGGCTCGCACCACGAGTAGATCGCGCGGATCGTCGCGCGGGAGATAGCCCGCAAGTGCCAGCCCGGGCGGCATTTCTCCCGGCAGGTCCTTTGAGCTATGCACGGCGGCGTGGGCATCGCCGCTGAGCACCGCCTGCTCGAGTTCGGAGGTAAAAAGTCCTTTGCCTCCCTTTGTTTCCAGCGACCAGGTCGACTGGCGATCGCCCGTGGTCACTATCTTGAGCAGGCCGACCTCGACTCCCAGTCGGGCGCGCAATTGCGCGGCGACCTGCTCGGCTTGGACCAGCGCGAGCGGACTCTTGCGCGTGGCGAGGACGAGACGCTCCATCAGGCGCGGCAGCCTGTTAGTACGCCGCCTGGACGCCCTTGATGTTCTTCTTGGTCATCCAGGGCATCATGCCGCGCAGTCGCTTTCCTGTCTTCTCGATCGGGTGGTCTTCACCGGCGGAAAGCAGCTTGCGGTAGTTCTTCAGCCCGCCGCGATATTCGGCGACCCATTCGCGCGTGAACTTTCCCGTTTGGATTTCCTTGAGTATCTTTTTCATCTCCTTCTTGACCCGGGCGTCGATCACGCGAGGCCCGCGGGTGATGTCGCCGTACTTGGCGGTCTCGGAGACGGAGAAACGCATCCCGGCTATGCCGCTCTCGTACATGAGGTCGCAGATCAGCTTCAGTTCGTGCAGGCACTCGAAATAGGCCATTTCCGGCTGGTAGCCGGCCTCGACCAAGGTTTCATACCCGGCGAGGACGAGCGCGCTGGCGCCGCCGCAGAGCACCGCCTGTTCTCCGAACAGATCCGTCTCCGTCTCTTCCTTGAACGTGGTCTGGAGGACGCCGGCGCGGGTCGAACCGATTCCCTTGGCCCAGGCAAGGGCGATCTGCTTGGCCTGCTTGGAGGGATTTTGTTTCACCGCGATCAAGGCCGGCATGCCCTTGCCCTCGACGTAGAGGCGGCGGACCATGTGCCCCGGACCCTTCGGCGCCACCATGACTACGTCCACGTTCTTCGGCGGCTTGATGAGGTCGAAATGGATGCTGAGTCCGTGGGTAAAAAGCAGGCATTTGCCGGCCTTCAGGTTAGAGCGGATATCCTGCTCGTACACCCCGGGTTGTTTCATGTCCGGCAATCCGACCATGATGACGTCGGCGCGGCGCACGGCCTCGGCTGTGTCTACTACCTCGAATCCGTGCTGCTCGGCGACTTGGCGCGACTTCGAGCCCGGATAGAGGCCGATGATGACCCGGCAGCCGCTGTCCTTTAGATTCAGAGCGTGGGCATGGCCCTGCGAGCCGTAGCCGAGGACGGCCAGGGTTTTGTTTTGTAGGACGCCTAGATCCGCGTCGTTGTCGGTGTAGACTTTTGCGGGCATGAGAAAACGGGTGCGCGGGTCAGCGCTTAAGCGCCAGGGGGCCGGTTCGGGCGAGTTCGAGGATGCCGAAGGGCTCCAGCATCCGCAGCAATGCGGGCGTCTTCGCCTCGTCGCCGGTCGCCTCGATGATCAGATCTTCCTGGGTCATGTTGACGATCTTCGCGCGGAAGATGTTGGTGATCTGCACCACCTCGGCCCGATTCTTCGTATTCGCGCGCACTTTCACCAGCACGAGCTCCCGGGCCACGGGCGGCGAGTCCTTGAAATCAGTCACGTCAACCACGTTGACCAGCTTGCGCAACTGGGCGGTGCACAGGCCGAGCGACTCGTCGTCGACGTTGAGAACGATGGTGATGCGCGAAAGCGAGGCGTCGTGGGTGGGCGCGACGTTGAGCGAGTCGATGTTGAATCCGCGGCCGGAGATCATTCCGGCCACGCGCGCCAGCACGCCGAATTTGTTTTCGACCAAAACGGAAAGGGTGTGTCGGTGATGGTGGTGTGTCATTCTATTTGCGGAATGGGGCGGCTCGGAAACCGAGTCGGAAAATCAACCAAGCCTGCGAGTGAAAAGGAAGCATAATCCAGGTGGTGGTGAGGGAGGGAATCGAACCCCCGACCTTGGGTATGTAAAACCCCTGCTCTAACCGCTGAGCTACCCCACCCCGAACGGTGAATGAAACTACGATACGTTCGTCAATGCCGTCTTCGGCTTTAAAAGCCCCTCGCGAATCATAAGCTCGGCGTTCTGGATCGCGTTGAGCGCCGCGCCCTTCCACAAGTTGTCGCCGCTCACCCAGAACGAAAGGCCGTTCTTCAAAGCGCTGTCCACCCGTATGCGCCCCACCCCGCACTTGGCCTTGGCGCTGAAGTCGAGCGGGGTTGGATAGCGTTGGTTGCCCGGATCGTCCACGAGCTCTGCGCCGGAAAATTCCGCGACCGCGCGGCGAGCCGAATCGACGTCTGTCGGCTGTTCGAACTCGGCGTTGATGGCCATCGAATGGGCGCGCACGACCGGCACCCGCACGCAGGTGGCTGAAACCTTGAGATCGGGCAGGCCCATGATCTTGCGGCTTTCCTGGAGCATCTTGGTTTCCTCGACAGTGTATCCGTCCGCGCC
>DAISJK010000158.1:0-3313 GCA_036821505.1 Opitutaceae bacterium | reverse complement strand
CCACCATGGCCACGCGCCGGCCCTGGGCCCGCAAAGCCACGATCGCCGCAACTTTGTCCTCCGGAGACAGGCCCGCGCGCACCTCGTCCAGCCCGAGCTCGCGCGCCACGGCTTCGGCGGCCTGGCGGCGGTCGCCCGTCAACATCACCGTGCGAATGCCGTCAGCGCGCAGGGCATCGAGAACGCCGCGGGATTCCACCCGAATCTGATCCCGGAGCAGAATGCGCCCGACCAAGCCGCCCCCGATCACCCAGACTTCGCTGAATTCGGGCGCGGCGGGCGGAAGATCTTTTCCCCAATCGCCCGGCGGCCCCGCCTCGAGCAGCTCGCGCCTTCCGAGCAGCAAGGACGCGCCTTCCAGGCGCCCGCTCAGGCCTCGGCCGATCAATGAGCGAAATTCGTCAACCTCGGGCGCGCGTATCCCCTGCGCCTTGGCATGGCGGGTGATCGCACGCGCGATGGGATGCTCCGATTTGGATTCGAGCGCGTAAGCGAGCTCGATCACGCGCGTCTCGAGCCCGGGCGGAAAGCTCTCGCAGCGGACAACCGCCAATTCGCCTGTCGTGAGGGTTCCCGTCTTATCCAGGGCCACGATGTCGATTCCCGCCAGGCCCTCCACGGCTGCTCCGCCGCGAAACAGAACGCCGTGCCGCGCGCCCCAGGCGATGGCGGCGAGAATGGCCGAGGGAATCGAAAGCACCAAAGCGCAGGGACTCGCCACCACCATGAGGGTCATTGCCCGGTAGAAGGCCGAGCGCCGGCCCGGAAGATTGTCGAAGGCCGGCAGGTGAAAACCGAGCCACCATATGAGGAACATCGCGGCGGCGAATCCGATGACCGCGTAGGTGTAGCCGGTGCCGAATTTGTCCGTGAAGCGCTCGCTCGGCGCCTTGAGCCTCTGAGCGTCCTGGATCAGGCGGATGATCTTTTGCAGCGTGCTTTCCGAAGGCAGCCGCGAGACCTCGAAGTCGACCGCTCCCCAAAGGTTGAGCGTGCCGCTAAAAACCGGGTCCCCGACGCCCTTGGGCACCG
This sequence comes from Opitutaceae bacterium, assembly GCA_036821505.1. Lineage (GTDB taxonomy): Bacteria > Verrucomicrobiota > Verrucomicrobiia > Opitutales > Opitutaceae > Palsa-1447. The sequence continues at coordinate 2,281 of DAISJK010000158.1, read as the reverse complement.
GCTGGGCTTCGCCCGTGAGCGCGGACTCGTCGCTGGCGGTGCGGCCCTTCAGCACGGACCCGTCCGCCGGAAAGGCTCCGCCCGGACGCACCCGCACCCGCTGGCCGATTCGAAGCTCTTCGGCCAAGATCTCCTTTTCGCTTCCGTCGGGCAAAAGGAGCGTCGCGCTTTTCGGCGATGATTTGAGCAAAGCCCGCACTTCCCGCTGGGTGCGCGCGAGCGCGAATTCCTCCATCGCGCCGGATGCGGAAAACAGAAAAAGCAGAATGACGGCCTCGTTCCAGGCTCCGATGGAGACCGCGCCCACGGCCACCGCCAGCATCAGAAAATGGATGTCGATTTCTTTCTTTTTCAGATTCTCCCAGGTGTCGATCGCAGCGTCCCATCCTCCGGCCAGGAGCGCCGCGGCGAACAGGAAGCGCCCGAGCCATGGCAGCTGCGGCCAAAAATGGCCCGCGAGCGCCCCCGCGAGCCCGGCGATCGCGCAGAGTGCCGCGAGCTGCGCCAGCATCCGCCATTCCTCGGTCGCCGGTTGCTTCAGATCCGGCCAGCTCATTTCTCTCCAAAGCCAGAGCTTCTCGGCGGTCACGCAGCTGTCGCGGCCTACCACGGTGGCGCTGCCGTCACGGCGGATTGAATAGCCCGTCGGCGCGTTTGTCGCCGGAAGGGCGGCAAGGCCCTCTTCCACCGCCGCGATCGTTTCGGCCAGTTTCGCCTCAAACTCGGCCAAATCCACCTGACCCACCGTCGCGACCGCGATTTTACGGGTCGAAGGATCAATGCGCACCGCGCTCACCCCCGGCTGGCGCCTAAGAAAATGCACCAGTTCGTCGATCCAGCTCGTTTCTGCCGACTCCGGTGGGCTCATTGGGCGGGAATGTGTCCCCGCGCCTGAGTTTGACAAGATCAACGGGATGGCGAGCTTCGGAACCATGAGCGCCGCCCCTGCCGAGACTGCCGTGATCAAAACCGCCTATGGCGAAATGACCTTGTCATTCTGGCCCGATGTCGCGCCCAAAACCGTGGAGAATTTCAAGAAGCTGGTCCGAGACGGCTTTTACGACGGCACGGCGTTCCATCGCGTCATCAAAGGCTTCATGATCCAGGGCGGCTGTCCCAATACGCGGGAGGGAGCCTCGGGCCAGCCCGGCACCGGCGGTCCGGGCTACAAGATCAAGGCGGAGTTTAATGCGAAGCCGCACGTTCGCGGCGTCATTTCGATGGCGCGCTCGGCGCATCCCGACTCCGCGGGAAGCCAGTTTTTCATCTGCCACGGCGATGCCCGCTTCCTGGACCGCCAATACACGGCATTCGGAGAATTAGCATCCGGAGAAGATGTCCTCGACCGGATCGCCGCCGTTCCGACCGCCGATCGCGGGAGCGGTGAAAAAAGCACGCCGGCGGAGCGGATCGCAATCGAAAGCATCAAACTGGTGCCCGCGGCTTAGCGAAGGAAACACCGTGCGCTTGCTGTTCCTGCTCCCCGCCGCCGTGTTGCTTTCCGCCGCCGGCATGAGCGCGGCCCCTGTGCCCGACGGCGGGACTGCGACGGTTTCCACCAATCCGCCCGGCACGGTTGAAAACTCGGTGGTCAAGGTATTCGCGACGCTGCGTTATCCGGATGTTTACCGTCCCTGGACCAAAAGGGAGCCGGCCGAAATCAGCGGCTCGGGCGTCGTCATCGAAGGCAAGCGCATCCTCACCAATGCCCACATCGCGCTCTACGCCAGCCAGGTGCAGGTGCAGGGTGTCGAGTCCGGCGACAAGATTTCGGCTACGATCGAGGCGGTGGAGCCGGGCATCGATCTGGCCGTGCTCAAGCTCGACGACGAATCGTTCTTCGACACCCATCCGCCGCTGCCCCGCGCCGCGGCGATCCCCGACGTCAAGGACCCCGTGCTCGTCTATGGTTTTCCGACAGGGGGCAGCAACCTTTCGATAACCAAGGGCATCGTTTCACGTGTCGAATTTACGGCTTATAACTTCCCGGTTTCGGGCCTGCGCATCCAGATCGACGCCGCCATCAATCCAGGTAATAGCGGAGGCCCGGCCGTTGTGGGAACGAAGATGATAGGCCTCGCTTTCAGCAGGCTCGGCGGCAATGCGGAGAACATCGGGTACATCATACCTTCGGAGGAAATCGACCTCTTTCTCCAGGGCATCGTGAAGGGCCATTACCATGGCAAGCCCGCCATGTTCGACGAATTGCAAACGCTTGAAAACCCGGCGCTGCGCTCGTCCCTGCGCCCCGCCCGGAACGCCGCCAACGGGCGGCGCTCAT
>DAISJK010000157.1:0-3339 GCA_036821505.1 Opitutaceae bacterium | reverse complement strand
CTCGCCGAGGCAGCTGAGAGTGGATCAACCTGCTTGCGGGAAAAGCGACCTGACCATGGCTCGGATGTCACGATTCTCGAAAACGAGGCTTTGACGTTCCCCTGTTTCGCGGACCGCGACATCCACCATGGCCCTGGCCAAGTCGTCAGCCCGAATCACCTGATTGGGAAACAGCAGGCGGAATGCTGGGTAGATTCCGCGCAAAACGCGGTAGCTGAAATTCGGTTCCTTGCGCGGCTCTACGGGGTAGATGTACGCGGGCCGGAAGATGTAAACGGAAGGGAAGCCCGTTTCGAGCAGGGCCTTTTCGGCCTCTCCTTTGTAGCGGGCAAAGGCCATCCGACTTTTCCCCGTTGGGTCCGCACCACTCCCGCTCAAAAACGAGAACGCGGCGCTCGGGCTGCTTTTCCGGAGAACCCGCGCGAACTCGATTGTGTAATCCGCCGTGATCGTTCGGAGTTCCGCATCCGTCACGGCTCCGGTGTAAGTGCCCAGGCAGAATACGGCCGCATCCTGGCCCGTGAGCGGCGCCGCCAGCCCTGAGCAGTCCGCAAAATTCGAATGAAGCACCTCCTGCAACTTGGGATGCGAGATTCCGACCTTCCTGCGACCGATGGCAGTTACTCGTTCGACGTCGGAGGTTTCAAGCGCATGGCGCAAGGCGTATCCGCCGACCATTCCGGTCGCGCCAACGATGACGAGGCGCTTAGGCATCACGACAGATTACGGTTCTCTATCCAGTCGACATAGAGTCGGCGCTCCGCAAACAGCCAAGCGCCGTCGATCTTCACGAACGTGTCACCGTAGCGGAGAGCGGCGACCATCAGGCTTCGCTTTCCGCCCTCGACCGTGAGGTGATGCGCCATGGTGTAGGCTTCTCCCGTAGCTCGGTCGGACGCCAGCGCAAGAATCGTGCTTTGCCCGACGAAGTGCTGGGTGGCAGCGTACTTATTCAGGTCGTCGAAGACGGGAGCCAACGCCGCTTTTGAGTGGAGTTCCTGCGACGGCTTCGGATCTTTTGCGTTCATATAGACGACAAAGTGCGTGTCGTCCGTGAAAAGCGCCATTTGTCCTTTCGCATCGCGGCGATCGGCACAGTGTGCGTAGGCTTCGACGAGTTCTCGGATCGCGAGACGATCAGCGGCTTCGGCGGGAGAGATAGCCAGATGTTTGCTCATGAGAGTGGCCTCCTATGACTCAAGGATGGCGCGGGTTTCAACAAACGCCTCGATCCCGTATCTGGCGTATTCGCGGCCGACGCCGGAGTATTTGAATCCCCCCCAAGGTGCCTGAGGATCGTCCGTCATGTTGTTAATCACGACGCGCCCGGACCGTATCTGCGAGGCCACGCGACGCGCCCGCTGGAGGTCGGTGCCGAGGACGGCGGCGTGGAGACCGTATCTGGAGTCGTTGGCGATCCGAATCGCCTCGGTTTCGGAGTCATAGGCGATGACACACAGCACCGGACCGAAAATTTCCTCCTGAGCGACTGTCATGTCGTTCTTCACGTTAACAAACACTGTTGGCTTCACGAAAAAACCCGCTTCGAAGCCTTCGGGATGACCCTCCCCGCCGACGAGAACCTCGGCACCTTCTTCGATCCCCTTGCGGATGTAAGACTGTACGCGTTCGTATTGCCTCTGCGATACCATCGGTCCAATGGCGGTCCTGGGATCGGCCGGATCGCCCACGGCAAAAGCGCCCATCGCATCACGGATGCCCCGCTTTATCGCATCAATCCGGCTCTTCGGCACGAGGAGCCGCGTCCCCGCGGCGCACGCTTGGCCGCTGTTCAAAAAGGCCATGATAAGGGCCGACGGAATGGCCCGGTCAAGAGCAGCATCGTCAAGCAGGATGGTGGGCGACTTGCCCCCCAGTTCGAGCGTGACGCGCTTCATGGTCGCCGCCCCGTCGCGCATGATACTCTGACCTACAGCCACCGAGCCGGTGAACGAAATCTTGTCGACGTCGGGATTGCGCACCAGCTCGGCGCCGACGATATTGCCGAGGCCCGTGACGACGTTCAGGAGCCCCTTCGGGAGATCGGCCGCCTGCAGTGCCTCGATCATCACCCGTGTCTGGAGCGAGCTCAACTCGCTGGGCTTGATGACGACCGTGCAGCCGGCGGCGACGGCCGAGGCCAGCTTGAGGCAAATGAACAACGCATTCGCGTTCCACGCTGTGATCAGACCCGCCACGCCGACCGGCTCCAAGGTGACCGTGGTCTTGCCCCAGCTGGTCGTCAGCGGAAGTTCCTCGAGCGCCTTCTCGGAAGCCAGAAACGCATCGATGCCCGACTTCACAATGGGTCGGGCGAACTGAACGACGCCACCGTATTCCTCGACCATCGCGGCCGTCAGATCGTCCAGGCGCGCCGAGGCGGCCTCATGCAACCGGCGCAATATCTTCACTCGCTCGTCCTTCGTTGTCCGGCCGTAAGTCGCGAACGCGCGCCTGGCCGCGGCGATGGCGCGCCGCGTGTCTTCCTCATCGCCCAGCGTGACGTGGGCGATGACTTGGCCGTCGGTCGGACGAATAATGTCCATGACTTCGCGGCCGTGAGATTCAACGAATGCTCCGTCGATATAGTGCGTCGTGATCGTCCTGATCACGTCTCTCTTTGTTATTGTTTTCATAATATGATTTTTCCCCTAATACAGGAACTCGCGGTCAAAACGAAGTGACGACAACCCGGTTGAGCGAACCGTCCTTGAGCGCGGCGTAGCCGTCGTTGACCTCACGCAGCGCAATTCTTTTCGAAACAAGATCATCGAGATTCATCCGGCCTTGCAGATATAGCTGTGCGTACATGGGGATATCGCGCTTGGCATTGGTGGAACCGAAGTTCACGCCTTGGACCCGCCTCTGCCCGCCGATCGCCCCGAAGATGTTCATGCTGATGTCGACTTCGGGCTTCGACACCCCGACCAGATAGAGTCCGCCGCCGACACCCAGCATGGCCAGCCCTTGCTCGGCCAACACCTTCAGCCCCACGAAATCGAAAACATGATCGGCACCACCTTGCAAAAGGTCGCGCACGGCCTCGACCGGGTTCGCCTTCGTGGAGTCGATGACGTCGGTCGCACCGAATCGTCTGGCCGCCTCTAGGCGCTTCGCCTGGATGTCGATCACGACGATCCGCGACGCCCCGGCGATGCGTGCGCCGCTCACCGCATTGAGTCCCACGCCTCCCGCACCGAAAATTACGACGCTTTCGCCGGCGCCAACGTTAGCCGTGTTCAAGACGGAGCCAGCGCCCGTCACAACGCCGCAGCCAAGCAGCGCCGCTTGGGCGAATGGCATCTCCTTGGGTATGCCGGCGAGCTGGTTCTCATGAAT
>DAISJK010000156.1:0-3355 GCA_036821505.1 Opitutaceae bacterium | reverse complement strand
CACAAGAACATCTTTCTGGTGGGCCTCAATCAGCTCCGCCTGCGCATGACGCGCTACCTGCCTTCCCTGGTGACCGGACAAACGCCTTTCGGAAACACGCCCATCTACGTCCTCGAATCCGGCCGCTTCTACGATCCGGTCTGGTTTTACGACAGTCCCCTGCCGGAGCGTTTCGATCCCATCATGGCCACGCAGCAGACCAAGGATTTCGCCAACAACTCCACCAAGGAGGAGGACCGCAAAAGCTTCCTCGACACGATGCTCTTCCTCGATGCCGATTTTTGGATCAATCTGCCGAGCTACACCGACCATCCGGTGCTCGGCGTGAATGGCGCCCTGGTCAACGCCACCTTGTGGAACGCGTCCAACACCGCCCGTTTCTTTCGCTCCCCGGCCAACGCTCCCGCGGCAGTGGCCGAGATGAGCGCCATCCCCGAGCTGCGCCAGACGTGGATCTGCACGATCGCGAGCCTCGAGCACTATCAGTACATCGGCGGACCTTTTTTCAATTCGCTCTACACCGCCTCCGAGCCGCTGGTATGGCTGAGCGCGGACCCGGTGCTGATGGATGCGCTCATGCGCGAGCGCATCAACCGCCGGCGCCTGCAGGACGGTTTCGACCCGATTTCGGACGAGATTCGCACGCTGGAGTTCGCGGAGATGCTCGGCGTCGGCTCCACCCGCACCAAAAACGCCATCATCATACCGGTCGATTGATTTTATGACGGCAGCCGCCTATCTCCCCTTTCTCATCCAGGCTCTGCTCGCCGCCGCGATCACGGCCGGCATCATCGGAGCGAGCCAACTGATCGGCCAGCGCGCGGCTCGCAACCGGATCAAGGATACAGCGTACGAGTGCGGCGTGCCGGCGGAAGGGCTCTCGCACACGCGCTTTTCGGTGAAATTTTTCCTCACGGCGCTCCTGTTCATGCTCCTCGACCTCGAGGTCGTGATTCTGGTGCCGTGGACCTTTGTCTACCGCGAGTTTCTCGCCCACCACATCGCGATCCTAGGCCCCATCCTGTTCTTCATCGGCGTGCTCGTGCTGGGGCTTTTCTACGAAGTCAAAAAAGGCGCGCTGGAATGGGAACGATGAGCCGGCGGGGCCTCCCTGAATGAAGCGAAGAACCTCCAGGACCGGCATGCGGCTCGATAAAATAATCGCCCGCCACCGCGTGGTCGACCTGCGCAGCGGCGATCTGGAAGGGGCTCTCGAGGAGCTGCTCGCGGTTGCCACGTCCAAGTTTCCCGACCTGAAGCCCGAGTCGCTCCTGCGCGGCCTGCTGGCGCGCGAAAGCACCATGACCACCTACCTCGGCATGGGCGTGGCGCTGCCCCACGTGCGGGTCAAGATGAGGCGGCGTTATGTCCTGGCGATCGGCCGCAGCCGCGCCGGCATCCGGCACGATGGAGCGATGGCCGACGAGCGGGTGCATCTTATTGTCATGCTGATCGCGGGGGAGAAAGCGCGCGACTACCTTCAGGTGCTCGCCTCGATCGCGCGGCAGGTGAGGGAGCCCGAGCTGGTGGACAGCCTCGTCAACGCTCCGGACCTGGACATGCTTTACGAGCGGCTGGTCGGGGGCTTCGGAGGCATCCGGCCGGTGCAGGCCCAGCAAAACCGGATCAACCGGCTGATGTTCCGCGAGGCCGAACTGGTGGCGCGCGGCGCCGGGTGCAGCGCGGTGATGGTCTTCGGCGATACGTTCATCGGCGGCATCGAGGCCGGCGCGCTGCATTCCAAGCTGAAAACCATTTTGGTCACCAGGAATCCGATCGAGCCGAGCGAGGACCGCAGGGAATTCTCCGAGACGATCCAGGTGCGCTCTTTTTCGAACCAGCGCCTGGCTCAGCTTCGCAGCGCCATCCTGGTGGCCCTGACCCGCGGGGTTCTCGGCTTCACCAACCGCATCTGCTGCATCGGTGGAATGACAGGCTCGAACCAGTTCGACACCCTGGTCGTGGTGGACATCGAGCGCGAATTCCAGTCGCTCCTCACCGGCTCGACCGCTGACCTTTTGCCCACTGACGTGAAGCCCGAGGTGCTGGAGCGCGTCATCGCGGTCGCGACCGAGCTTGCGGTGGAGGGCCGGGAAGGCCGGCCCGTCGGCTGCCTCTTTGTGGTGGGCGACACCGAGAGGGTTATCGCTCTGACCAAGCCGCTCGTGCTCAATCCGTTCTACGGCTACAAGGAGGAGGATCGAAACATCCTCAATCCTTTCATGGACGAGACGGTCAAGGAGTTCTCGTCGATCGACGGGGCTTTCATCATCCGCGGCGACGGGGTGGTGGAGTCGGCTGGAAGCCTCGTGCAGGCCACCGACAACGATTACAACCTCCCGGGCGGGCTGGGCAGCCGCCACGCGGCAGCAGCCGCGATCAGCGTCGCGGCCAACTGCATTTCACTCGTCGTTTCTTCGAGCACCGGCCAGGTGACCCTCTTCCGCCGCGGAATCATGCTCCCGCTTACGGAAAAGCGGATGTAGGCCGGGACGTTTTTTAAGGGCGCTCCTTCGAGGCTGTTGCGGAGCTTATCGGCCGTCTCTGGGCCGACCCCTTGCTATTATCCCCATGCATGCCGCGTCGTACGCTTGTCTTCTTCCATGGTCTCGCGCTCGCGATGGCCGCGCTCGACGCCCGGTCCGCCGCCGAGACGCTGTTGCCCGCCTATAGGCTCGCATCGGGAGAAAGCCTGGCCGCAGACGATTCTTCACCTGGCGCGGCCGATCCGCTGGCCGCGGCCGTGGTGTCCTTTAGAGCCGCGCAAACGCCGATATCGGCGGCTTTCCTGGTGCTTGGCCGCAGCTACGGCATCACCTTCGTGCTCGATCCCGAGCTGCGGGGCGACGTGAGCCTCGAGGTGCGCGACGGCACCGTGCGCGACGTGGTTGACGCCCTGGCCGCGTCGCGGGGCCTCTATTGGGAGCGGCAGGGGCGGATGATCGCCGTGCGCAGGAGCGTCATGCGCTTCTACGAAATCGACTATCCGCAGATGACGCGCTCGGCGCAGGGCGCGAGCAACGTGGTGCTGAGCGCCCAATCGACCGTCACTTCCACCGGGGCGACATCGACGGCATTGAACGGCACGCCGGGGGCGCCGGCGAACGACCAGACGAACATTTCAATCCAGCAGCAGAATCAAACCACGTTCTGGGCCGACGTGCAGGCTGAACTGGCGCAAATGGCGCAGCCCGGCGAGGCTGTGGTCGTCAATAAACTGGCGGGGCTCGCGGTCGTGACCGCGTCGCCCTCCCGCCAGGGCGAATTCAAGGCGCTGATCGACGCGCTCAATCGCCGCATTTCGCAGCAGGTGCGCATTTCCGCCCGGGTGCTCGAGGTCGATCTCAGCTCGGAC
>DAISJK010000155.1:0-3360 GCA_036821505.1 Opitutaceae bacterium | reverse complement strand
TAAAAAGCGCATGTTGTCGGCCTCCCTGCCCTGCTCCAGCCCGCGCCCTTTTCATTCCGGATGAAACATGAAAAAATCAAGGCCGCCCTCCTGGCCTCTTATGAGACCCACGGTGGAATCAACCGCCTGGACGGGGTCAACCTGCCCGGACAGGAATCGGTAAACGAACTGGCGCGCGATTGCATGCGCCTGTTCTTCCCCGGATACTTCGAGGACGGCGGACTGGCCAAGCGCGAGGTTCCCGAACGGGTGGAACAGATGCTGGGGCGCCTGGACCGCCGGCTAGAGGACGAGATAGCCAAGAGCCTGCGCTATGCGCGTCAGGAGCGGCCGGCGGAACGCGCCCGGGAAGTCACCGCTCAATTGCTGAGCCAGCTTCCCGCGCTACGGCAGGTCATTCAGACCGATGTCGCCGCCGCCTACGAGGGCGACCCTTCGGCCCGCAGCGTTGAGGAGATCATTCTCGCCTTCCCTTGCGTCCTGGCGATCTCGCTGCAGCGCGTCGCCCACGTGCTCTACCACCTCGGTGTGCCTCTGTTGCCCCGGATGCTCACGGAATACGGGCATGAGCGCACCGGAATCGACATCCATCCGGGCGCGCGCATCGGCACCCACTTCTTCATCGATCACGGCACGGGCGTCGTGGTGGGCGAAACCGCGACCATAGGGAACCACGTTAAGTTCTACCAGGGCGTCACCTTGGGCGCGCGCACCTTCGAAACGAACGCCCAGGGCAATCCCATCAAGGGCGTCAAACGCCATCCCGACATCGAGGACCACGTGACGCTCTACGCGCACGCCACCATCCTGGGCGGGGACACGCGCATCGGCGCCCATTCCATCGTCGGCGCCAATGTTTCGATCATAGGCCAATCCGTGCCGCCGAACAGCGTGGCTTACAATCGCAGCACATCCCTGGTCATCCGCCCCCGCAAAAAACTCGAGGAACTGCTCGGCCAGGTCGGCGACGGCGACTGGAATATCTAAACCCCACTCGCTCACGCTCGCAGCCACGAGGAGTGTCGTATGTGGCTGCGAGCGTGAGCGAGTGGTTGCGAGCGTGAGCCGTGGCTGCGAGCGTGAGCGAGTGGTTAAGGAGGTCAAACCGACCAGCGCTGATGGTCGGACAGTGCGCGCGCCATCTCTCGCGCAAAAAAAGGGCCGTGGTAGATCAGGCCCGTGTACACCTGCACCAGCGTGGCGCCCGCATCGAGCTTTTCGCCCGCGCTCGCCGCATCCATAATGCCGCCGACCCCGATGATCGGCAGCCGGCCGCGGGTGGCGTCCGCCAGATATCGAATGACCTCCGTAGAACGGCGCCGCAGCGGCGCTCCGCTCAGCCCGCCCGCCTCGCTGACCGAGGCAAAAAAACCCGTGCGCTCCACCGTGGTGTTCGTGGCGATGATTCCGTCGAGGCCGAACTCGGCCACGACTGTCAGCACCGTGTCTATCTGCGGAAAGTCCAAATCGGGGGCGATCTTGAGCAGGAGCGGCACGCGACGGCGCCCCGCCTGGGTGCCGCGCGACCGGTTGGCCGCGGTGACGGCGCCAAGCAGCTCGCGCAACCGCGCCTCGTCCTGGAGCTGCCGCAGCCCCGGCGTGTTGGGACTGGAGACGTTAAGCACCAGATAATCAGCATGGTCCGCCAGCCAGGTGAAGCTCGCCAGGTAGTCATGGATCGCCTGGTCGATGTCGATTGCCTTTGACATGCCGATGTTGACGCCGAGGGGAATGCGGCGATGCCCGGCCGGCGCCCCTCGGGCGAGGCGCGCGGCCACCGCGCGGGCACCGTCGTTATTGAAGCCCAGGCGGTTGATGACCGCTCCCTCCGCGGCGTAGCGGAACATGCGCGGCCGCGGATTGCCGGGCTGCGGCTTGGCGGTGACCGTGCCGATTTCCACATGCCCAAAACCGAGGGCGGCCGCCGCCGGCCAGGCCCGGGCGTTCTTGTCGAAGCCCGCGGCCAGGCCCACCGCGTTGGGAAACTTGAGCCCGAAGGCCTCGATCGGCCGGCTGCGCAACGCCGGCAGCCTGCTCCATGACTCCAAGGCCCGGCAAATCGGCGTCAGTTTTCCCAGGGCCGCGAGGGCGCGCACGCCCAGCTCGTGGGCATGCTCGGCATCGAGCCGGAAAAGCGACGGCCTCATCCAGTTCTCGTAAAGCGCCCCCATGCGCCGCAAAGCGTGAAAACTAGATGGCAAAACGCAAGTGTGCCTCCGGGAAAAACACCCCATCAGCAACATCTTGCAAAATTGGTTTTTGTGCTTGTTTTTTCGACCCCCCCTCGCACGCTGCGCTCAAAATTTATTTTAACCGTGCCCAAGCCCGCCTCCCTCCTCGAATGGTGCGTCGTCCGCCTGGGCGAGGACATGCATTGGTGGGTAGCCGAAACGAGCGATCCCGTGCGCTGGGACGTGGACGGGCTCAGCATCATCGATCCGCGGCAGATCGCGCATCTTATCGAGTTGGTCGATCCGTTGCGCGACTACGGCTTCGATCAGGATATATTTGAGTCGGCTTTCATTCGCTTCCGCATCGAGAGGGACCTCGGCGCGGGCAAGGTGCGCCTCAAGCGCGTCAAGGAATCGCTCTTCGAGTCCGATGAGAAGCTCTTCGGACTGCCCGATATCCTCGACGAGGAAAACGGCCCCTACGCGGACCTGCTCGATCACCTGACCCGCTGCCGGGTCAAGATGCTGAACGATCTCTTCGACTTCGACGCGAAGCTCTCGGTCGACGAACTCGAGGACGAAATCCGCGAGGAGCAGAACACCCATTTCATCGAGGGCAAGGCGGTGCATGCGTTCGACGAGCTCACGGCCATCCTCGATTTCATGCCGGCCGGCTACAATCCGGACGACGAACATCCGGCCAAGACCGAGGAAGACGGAGCCGACGACATTCCCGAGCTCGACGAGGCGGAAGAGGAAAAGCTCAAGAACGACGAGTCGCTCAAATGGGATGAGGACGACGACGACGAGAAGGAAGACGACGAGCCGGGCAAGAGCGTCGAGGAAAAGGACGAGGAAGACGACGAGAAGGAAGAGGCCGAGGAAGAGAAGCCCCGGAAGGCCAAGCGCCGGAAGGGCTGAGGTAGACGCGAGCTGCACTGCCGTTGCGCCAATACGGCGCGATTTGACCGCTTGCTATTATCGTCCCTATGGGACGAATTCGGCGCGGAGGATACATCATCGTTTGGTGGATTGGAGACCACGCACCACAGCATGTTCATGTGTGGTCTGCTGACGGCAAAGAGCTGGGACGAATAGTTCTCAATACTCTTCGACCGCTGGGGGACTGGACACCAGGACAGGATCTCATAAGAATCATCGATGAGCTGAAGCGCGAAGGACGTCTGTG
>DAISJK010000154.1:0-3386 GCA_036821505.1 Opitutaceae bacterium | reverse complement strand
CGGTACGAAATACTGATCATCGACAACGGCTCGACCGATTCCACACCCGCGGTGGCCGCGGGGGTCGCGGCGAAATATCCCGCAGTGCGCTACGTTCGCGAAGACCGGCCCGGTCTATCCGCTGCTCGCAACCGCGCCTTGAGCGAATCACGCGGACAGGCTCTGCTGTTCACCGACGATGACGTCATTCCATCCAAAGACTGGGCCACGCTACTGGCCGCCCCCATCCTCGCTGGCCAGGCACAGGCGGTCGCCGGCGGAGTGGTGCTCGCGCCGCATCTGCGTCGCACCTGGCTTGGCCCACGCCACCTCGGCTACCTGGCGAGCAGCGAAGGGATCACCGATCCAAGGCATTGCGAGGAAATGATCGGCGCGAACATGGGCTTTTCTCGAGAGGTGTTGAAATCGGTGCCGGCCTTCGACGAGGAGTTGGGCGCGGGAGCGCTCGGCTTCGGGGACGAGGCGCTCTTCTCCCGGCAATTGGCCGTGGCCGGAATAGGCATCCTGCCTCGCCTGGAAGTCACGGTGGAGCACCATCTGGAGCCGGAACGGCTGGAGCGGCCGGCTTGGCTGAACGCGGCCTGGCGTCGGGGCCGGTCCCATGTCTACACCCTGCACCATTGGCACCACGAGACGATTGCCAGCCCACGACTGAAATTCCTCCTCGCCGCATTCAAATACCGGCTGCATCGGATCGGCATCCTTGCTCCGCGGCCGGCCGACGGAGTGGCGGATTGGGAGTTGAGCCTGACGCAACAGATGTCGATCATGTGGCACTACCCGCGCGAACGGCGCCGGCCGAGAAATTACGAACGCCATGGCCTGGTGAAATTGCCGCGTCCGACATGAAGAATGTCCTCAAATCCCTACGCCGGTATTGGAACCGGCCCGTGCTCGACGCCCTGCGCGAGATTCCTCCGCATCCGTCCGCCATCAGTCAGATTCTCCTGCAAAGGGAATATGTCCGGGCCCTGCGCAACGGGGAGCCCGCTCCGAATTTCGAGGACGTGGGCTTCCAGGTACATTCCCAGGCCGATGAGGACGGAATCCTTCTGTACCTCTTCGCGGTCGCGGGCGCGCGGCACAAGACTTGCGTCGAGATCTGCGCCGGCAATGGCCTCGAATGCAATACGGCGAACCTGATCCTCAATCACGGGTGGCACGGTCTTCTCGTCGACGGGAACCCGGAGCTGGTCGCCGAAGGCACGGCCTTTTACCGCCGGGATCGGCGCACCTGCGTTTTTCCGCCGTGTTTCGTTCGCTCCTGGATCACCCGGGATGGGGTCAACGCACTCCTCGTCGACAACGGATTCCGCGGCGAGGTCGATCTGCTCTCCTTGGACCTCGACGGAGTCGACTACTGGATATGGGACGCTATCGCGGAGATCGAGCCGCGGATCGTGGTCGCCGAATACCAGGACATCCTGGGCCCGGAGCGCTCATGCACCGTGCCCTACTCGGACGACTTTGACTCATCGCGCTACCCCAAAGTCGACGGCAAACCGAACTTCGCCGGCGCGTCGCTGGCGGCCTTTGTCAAATTGGGGCGAAAAAAGGGATACCGGCTGGTCGGCGCCAATCGCTACGGATTCAACGCCTTTTTCGTCCGCAACGACGTCGCCTTCCACGAAATCCCGGAGACCTCCGTCGCGGACTGCTTCCGCCATCCGAAGACGATCGCCGACCAAGCGACGCGCTTTCCCTCCGTTGCCGGGCTCCCCTGGGTCGAGGTCTGAGATCATGAACTCCCCGGAGCCTTTGGACGTCGTCTTCGTCCCGATTTGGGAGAAGAATCCCTACCAGCGGGAGCTGGCGTACGGGCTCTCCGAATACGGGGTCTCGGTCAGAATCGAAGACCAACTCAAGTCCCTCTTCGCGGAGCTCCGCGCCGGTCTCTATCGGCCAAAGGTCCTGCATCTGCACGCCCTTCCTTGGTTCAAATGGGGGCCGCTCCGGGTTGCGCGTTACGCCGCTTTTTTCTGGCGCATTCAACGGATGCGGCGCGCCGGAGTTCGGGTGGTCTGGACACTGCATGATTTTGGCAACCACGACGCTCCCCATCGGCGGATCGAGCACTGGGTAGGGGCCTGGCTGGCCCATCGCGTGGATGCCATCGTCGTCCACGGCCCCACCGCGAAGCGCATCATATGCCAGAGATGGGGAGCCGATCTCGAACCCATCATTCACGTCATTCCCCACGGCAATTTCATCGGCACGTATCCGAATACCGTCAGCCGCTCGGAGGCCCGGCGCGCCCTCGGGCTCGCCCAGGATGAACGCGTGATTCTCTTCCTCGGGCTGATCCGGACCTACAAAGGGGTGGAGCAATTGGCGGAGTCGTTCAGGGGCCGCGGTGGAGCAAAGAACCGTTTAGTGATCGCGGGCCAATCTCTCGACCCTGGCCTGCAACTCCGGATCGAATCGGCGGCGCGATCGGACGCTCGGATCCTCTTTCATCCCAAATTCGTGGCCGACGACGAGATTCAGGTGTATCTCAACGCGGCCGATGTCGTGGCGCTTCCCTACCGCAGAGTGTTCACCTCCGGCGCCGCCGTTCTGGCCATGTCCTTCGGAAAAGCCTGCATCGCGCCGCAGACCGGCTGCGTCGTCGATGCGGTTGGCGCCGACGGAGCGATTTTTTTCGATCCGGAGAAGGAGGGCGATCTGGACCGCGCCGTGGAGGAAGTCCTGTCCGGCCGCCGCGACCTGGAAGAGATGGGACGCCGGAACCGGAACAAGATCGCCGAATGGGACTGGAAACGGATGGCGGAAGCGACCGCGACTTTGTACCGCGAGGTCTTGCCGACCCCTTCTCCGGAACTCGCCTCCACTCGTCAGTGAGATTTTCCCCCTCCCTCGCCCCGCCTCCCACGCGCGCAAGCCTGATCGCCGTAACTCTTGTGGGACTGGCGGCAGCTCTCGCGACCTTCTGTTTTCCGGTCGCCGGGACTTTTCCCAACACCCTCGGCGTCGGCATTGTTGCGCGCGAGCGGGCCGTTGCGGCAACGCTCGCGCTCGCTGAAGCGGCGACATTAATCGCGCTGTCGCGACAACGGCAGCTGGCTCCATCGAAGGCATGGTCCGCAAGCGTGGCGATTGGAATCGCGGCGGCTGCGGTTCTCTTTGCCCGGCGGCCGAGCGTGTTTGTCGCGCCACAATTCTGGGCTGAGGACGGCACAATCTATTTCCTAGCCCGTGATCACGGCTGGGCCGGGTTGTGGGAACCCCAAGCCAACTACTTGTCGCTTGTGCCACGCGCGACCGCAGCTTTGGCCAATCTTACATCCGTCTTGTATGCGCCGATCGTCTATATGGGCGTCGCGGTGGCGGTTTGTATGGCTGCGGTCATTAAGACAGCCTCACCCCGGGTCGGACTTCCTGTTCCC
>DAISJK010000153.1:0-3388 GCA_036821505.1 Opitutaceae bacterium | reverse complement strand
CGGAGCGTCCAGTCGCTGGGGAAAAGGACGATGGGCTGGTCCCGGTTGTCCGTTCCAAAGCTGACGTCGCTCGCAACGATCAGGCTCGAGCGGGTTTCCAGGTCCGGATGCGGTTCGGCCCAGCGCAGGATCGTCCATGGCGTGGACTCAAGGCGCGACTCCGCTCCGTATTCGCTCTGGAGCCGGTACTGGACGACTTCGAACTGCAGCGGACCGACCGCGGCAAGCAGGGTCGCCCCGGGCGGGGCATTCCGCGCGGAGAACGATTGCACCACGCCTTCCTGCAAGAGCTGCTCCAGGCCCGCGCGAAATTTTTTGGAATCGGACGGATTGGGATTTGAGATGTAAGTGAAGACCTCGGGCGGGAAGCGGGGAATTTCGTCGAACAGGATGGTGCGATCCTCCGTCAGGGTGTCGCCGATGCCGAACGCGCCATGGCCCACCATTCCGATCACGTCCCCGGGCCATGCGTCATCCGCCGTTTCGCGGTCGCGGCCAAAAAGCTTGTGCGACGAGGACAGGCGCACCGTCTTGCCGGTCTGCGCATGAAACACAGGCATGTCGCGAGTAAACCGGCCCGAACACACCCGCACGAATGCGATGCGGTCGCGATGCTTGGGATCCATGTTGGCCTGGATCTTGAAGACGAGGCCGGAGAACTTGTCGGAGTCCACCGGGACCTCGCGCGGCGCGCCGCCGGCGACCGACCGCCGCGGCTGCGGGGGAACCGAGTCGCGCAGGAACCCGTCGAGGAGGAGCTGAATTCCGAAATTATTGACCGCGCTCCCGAAATAAACCGGCGTTTGCCTGCCGGCGTGGACCGCTTGGAGGTCGAGCGGGTGGCCGGCGCCGTCCAGCATGGCGAGCTGTTCCCGCGCATCGGCGTACGCGTCGTCGTCCAGCTTGGCCCGCACGACCGGCTCATCCAGCGAGGTCACCTGAACGGGCGCCGGGTAGGCGCCCCCCTGCACCCGCTCGAAGAGATGCACCCGGCCCATCCGGCGGTCGAACACCCCGCGGAACGAAGGGCCGTTGCCGAGCGGCCACACGACGGGCGAAGACTGGATGCCCAGGACCGACTCCAGTTCGTCGAGAAGGGCGAGCGGGTTCATCGTCGGTCGGTCGCACTTGTTCATGAACGTGAAGATGGGAATCCCGCGCCGCCGGCACACTTCGAAGAGCTTCCGGGTCTGCGGCTCGACGCCCTTGCCCGCGTCGATCACCATCAGCGCGGCGTCCACCGCCGTGAGGACGCGGTAGGTGTCCTCGGAAAAATCCTTGTGCCCCGGAGTGTCGAGCAGGTTGACCGCATACCCGCCGTAGTCGAATTGCAGCACCGTCGAACTGATGGAAATGCCGCGTTTGCGCTCGAGCTCCATCCAGTCCGAGGCCGTCGCCCGCTGGTTCTTGCGATCCTTGACCGCGCCGGCCAATTGGATCGCATTTCCGTACAGCAGGAATTTCTCGGTCAGCGTGGTCTTGCCGGCGTCGGGGTGGGAGATGATCGCGAACGTGCGTCGGCGCGCGATTTCGGGGGAAAGGGGCATCAAGGAGCCCAGACGCTGCCCTGCTGGGTAGGTCCGAAGCTCGAGGGACTGATCGGCGTGCTCTTGCCAGTCTCGGTGTCTAGGATGCAAAGGCGGCTGTCATACGCGGTGCGCGCGGTATAGACCAGATGCCTCCCGTCCGGAAGCCAAGAGGGCTCGATTCCATCGAAAGGCGCGTGCGACACTTGCTCACTCTCGCCAGTGGAGGCGTCGTACACGGCGATTTGGTACCGCCCTCCCACCCAGAATGTGAACGCGATCTTGTTGGGATCGGCCCGGCTCCAGTCGGGCTCCGCGCAATAACGGCTAATATTATGCGTGATCCTACGCGGCGACCCGCCCGAGGCAGGAATGATGTAGAGCTGCGGGCCGGGCTCGGAGGCGAAGACGATGCGCGTGCCGTCGGGCGACCAGCAGGGCGACGATTTGGCGGCGTCATAGTGGGTTCGCCGCGAAACCGCGCGCCCCTCGGCGTTGCTCACATAGATTTCAGGCGTGCCTTCGCCGGTCAGCACCATCGCCACCTGCCGGCCGTCGGGGCTGAAATGAGCGCCGGTATTGGTGCCGCGGAAGCTCGCGAACGTCGTCCGCTCGTAGCCGCTGAGGTCGATCAAAAAAATGTCGGGAAACCCGGAATGATAATAGCTCGTGTAGATCACCTTTTCCCCGTCCGGCGACCAGCGCGGCGTCATGGCGATCGCGCGGTCGTTGGTGATCTGGCTCACGCCTCCGAAGAACAGGTCGCCGATGTAGACCTCCTTGTGGCCGGTGCGCTCGCCGATGAATACGATCTTCGAGGCGAAGAATCCGCGAAGGCCCAGCCCGTTGGTCCGGACGACCGCGGCGTCGGCCGCGCGCAGCAGCGCATTGCGCTCGCTGGTGCCCCCGACGACGGTCGAAAAGAACGGCGTCCCCTCGGGTCCGCGGGTGACATCCACCTGCACCTGCGACATGCCGGCCGGGGCAAAACGGATGTCGTAGATGAAGCCGCTTTCGACCAACCGGTAGCGCCCGTGGGAGTTAAAGGCCCGCACCGCGAGGTCGTTGAGCTCGGGCGAGCCCGACACCCGCACCGGGATGGTTTTGCCGTCGGCGTAGACGTCCACCGTTCCAATGTCCCGCTGGGCATAGAGCGGAGCGGCGGCCAGGGCTAGGATGAGGAAAAATCGGGAAATCCAGGACATATCCTTTCTATTTGCGCGCTGTCTTCGCATAACAACTCTAAACATCGTCCGAAGCAAATTTCTGTGAACGCCGAAGAAATCAAAGCGCAGCTCAAACAGGTCAAATATCCCGGCTTTAGCCGGGATATCGTCTCCTTTGGCATCGTGCGTTCGGCCGAATTCTCGGATGGAACCGCCCGGGTGAGCCTGGCGATCACGACCGGCGATCCCAAGGTGCCGCTTCAGCTCAAAAGCGACGTCGAGCGCTGCCTGCGGGCGCTACCCGAGGTGAAGGACGCGATCGTGGACGTCATGGTGCAGCCGGCGAAAGCGGCGGGGCAGGGGGGCAACCTTGCCGGAGGCGCTCCGAAAACGATCCGCTACGCCGTGGCTGTCGCCTCGGGCAAGGGAGGGGTCGGCAAAAGCACGTTCGCGGTCAATCTGGCATGCGCGCTGGCGCGAGTACTTACGGCCCGTGGCCGACCGGGGCGCACCGGCCTCCTCGATTGCGATATCTACGGCCCGAGCGTGCCCCTCATGATGGGGCTCCAGGGCCGCCCGGAGGTGCAGGGCGAAGGAGCCGAGGCCCGCCTGGTGCCGATGGAGAGGCATGGCGTCAAGGTGATGAGCATGGGCTTTCTCGTGGACGACGACACGCCCGTCGTGTGGCGGGGGCCA
>DAISJK010000152.1:0-3401 GCA_036821505.1 Opitutaceae bacterium | reverse complement strand
GCGATCCCGCGACCGAGGTTGGTCCGCTCGCCCGGGGCGATCTTCGCGATGCGCTCCATGCCCAGGTCAAGGCGAGCGTGCGCGCCGGGGCGCGGCTGATTCTCGGCGGAAAGCCCATCGCGGGGCGGGGTTTCTTCTACGCGCCGACTCTTCTCACGGATGTCAGACGCGGGCAGGTTGCGTACGACGAGGAGCTTTTCGGTCCGGTTGCAGCCTTGATATCCGTTCGGGACGAATCGGCGGCGATCGCGGCCGCCAACGACAGCGTTTTCGGCCTGGGCTCCGCGGTTTTTTCGCGAAGCAGACGCCGGGCCGAGGCGGTCGCCTCTCGGTTGGAGGCCGGCGTCGTCTTCATCAACGATTTCGTGCGTTCCGATCCGGCCCTGCCCTTTGGCGGCGTCAAGGACAGCGGCCACGGCCGGGAACTCGGAGGATTCGGCATACGGGAGTTCATGAATATCAAGACGATCTGCGGCTGATGCTGTCTTTGTTACAATTCCCGACTCGGTTATAAATTACTCGTTTTGCGGGCTCCGTAAAACCAGGATGGCCGGCTCATTTTCGGGGCACGGCTCCGTCAATCCATGCCCCCGAGCACTGCAAAAAAGAAAAAGCCCAGGCGGACCGCTCCCCTTCACGGGGCCTATTTCAACCGCGAACTAAGCTGGCTTGCATTCAATCGGCGGGTGCTGGAGCAGGCGCTGGATCCGCGCCATCCCCTGCTCGAGCGCGTGCGCTTCCTCGCCATCGTCGGATCGAACCTGGACGAGTTTTTCGAGATTCGCGTGGCCGGCCTGATGCAACAGATGGACTCCGGCGTAACCGATCCCGAGAGCGACGGCCTGGCGCCGCGGGAACAGCTTCGCCGCATCCATTCGGTCGTGGCTTCGCTCGTGGAGGACCAATACCGATGCTGGTGGGAACAGCTTCTGCCGGAGCTGGCCAAGGAGGGAATCGACTTCCGCTCGGCCTTGGATCTGTCGGCCGCCGAACTGGACTGGGTGCGCGCCTACTTCCGCGATCAGGTCCACCCCGTGCTCACGCCGCTCGCGCTGGACCAGTCCCATCCCTTTCCGCAGCTCGGCAACAAGACGCTCAACGTGGTGGTTTCCCTCGAAAATCCCGCGTCGCCCGGAACGGACCGGCGCGTGGCCATTCTGCCGGTGCCCCGCATCCTGCCGCGGCTCGTCTCCATCGCTCCGTCCAAGAGGGGGCCCGAGCGTTACATCTTCCTGAGCGAGATCATCAAGCTCTGCGCGGGCGAGCTGTTCCCCGGCTACCGCCTGGTCGCGGCGCACGCATTCCGGGTCACCCGCAACAGCGATCT
This sequence comes from Opitutaceae bacterium, assembly GCA_036821505.1. GTDB lineage: Bacteria > Verrucomicrobiota > Verrucomicrobiia > Opitutales > Opitutaceae > Palsa-1447. The sequence continues at coordinate 2,074 of DAISJK010000152.1, read as the reverse complement.
CTATATCGACGACGAAGAAGCCGAGAACCTGCTCAAGAAGATCGAAGACGAATTGCGCAATCTGCGGCGGGGAGCCGCCGTCCGGCTGGAGATCGAGGAAGGCGTGGACGAAAGCATCTTCGACCAGCTCTGCGGTTATTTGGACCTGTCACATGAGTACGTCTTCCGCCTCAAGGGTCCGATCAATCTATTGCGCCTGCAGGCCCTGGCCGATATCGACCGGCCGGAGCTCAAATACCCGGTCTTCGATCCCGCTGTTTCTCCCCTGTTGCGCGACCCGGCCCGGGTGTACGACGTTCTGCGCGAGCAGGACGTGATGCTCCATCATCCCTACGACTCGTTCACGCCCGTGGTGGACTTCGTGGAGCAGGCCGCGCGCGATCCCCAGGTTTTCGCGATCAAGCAGACCTTGTACCGCACAAGCGGCGACTCGCCGATCGTGCGGGCTCTCATCGAGGCGTCGCAGAATGGAAAGCAGGTCACCGCCCTGGTCGAACTGAAAGCACGCTTCGACGAAGCCAACAACATCCAGTGGGCCAAGCAGCTCGAGGAGGCCGGCGTCCACGTCGTCTATGGGATCGTGGGCTTGAAGATCCACTGCAAGCTCTGCCTGGTCGTGCGCCGCGAGGGAGGGCGCCTGCGCCACTACGCGCACCTGGGCACCGGCAATTACCACCCCCGGACCGCGCGCCTCTATACCGATCTGAGTTACTTTACGGCCAGGTCCAACATCACGCGCGACGTGGCCCAAGTCTTCAACAGCCTCACGGGCTTCGGCCGCTCCCCCGCGTTTCGCCATCTGCTGGTCGCGCCGTTCAACTACCACCGTCGGGTTTGCGAGCTGATCGCGCGCGAGACGGCGCACGCCAAGGCCGGCCGGCCGGCCCGCATCATCGCCAAGATGAACGCGCTGGTCGACAAGGCCGTGATCGATTCGCTCTACGCCGCCTCACAGGCCGGTGTGAAGATCGACCTGATCATCCGGGGGATTTGCTGCCTCGTGCCCGGTTTGCCCGGGATCAGCGAAAATATCCGCGTGCGCAGCATCGTCGGGCGGTTTCTCGAGCACGCGCGTGTGTTTTACTTCGAAAATGCCGGAGACGAACCGGTGGTGCTCGCCGGCAGCGGCGATTGGATGCCCCGGAACTTTGTGCGGCGGGTGGAGGTGCTCTTTCCCATCGAGGACCCGGCCTTGCGGCGCTGGATCACTCATGAATTATTGCCGGCCGAATTGCGGGACAACGTGAACGCACGGGTGCTCCATGCCAACGGCGCCTACCTGCCCGTTCCCCGCCGCAAAAGCGAACGCCTCTTTTCCGTTCACGCGTATTTCATTGCAAAGGCTACGGGGCAGGTTTGATTGCAAACACCATGCAGGAAGTCGTCACCTTGGAATGCACCGAAGCCCGCAAAGAGGGCAAGCAGGTCTCGCGCTACCTCACCACACGCAACAAGAAGACGGTGACGGAGCGGATCGAGAAGAAGAAGTACAACCGCCATCTCAAGCGGCATACGCTCCACAAGGAGATAAAATAGCAGAGGGGTGGAGCGCGTTGTCCCCAACGCGCTTGAGCGACCCAGAGGCAAACTGCCCCTTACGGTTTGGCGGGCGCGGCCTGCTGCTGCTGAGCCATCTGCTGCCGGCGAGCCGCGCGCCATCCTTCGCGGTGCTTGCGGATCCAGTCGAGCAAGGCCCGTTCAAATCCGATGTCGTAGCCCAGGCGCTCGGACTCGAGCCACTTGTGCTTCAGGATCTCCTCCCGCTCGGCGAGGAATTCCTGATAGAGGCTCGATTGCTTCACAAACTCGCGGGAGGCTGTGTCGGGCTCGTTCGAAATGCTGGACATGGAGCGTCGGGCGGAGGTCTGGGTTTCAAATGAGAGCAAGGCGCGCAAGCATGTCAATGCCCGCAATTTTTCTCAAATGTTGCAAAGTGGGGCCTCTTATTTTTGCGCCAGCTGATAAATCTCGCTGCCCGCGAGCAGAAATGCGCCGACTCCGTAGGGCATGGTGCTGTCGGCGGGAAGGATTGCGGGAGCCGCGCCAATCGGCTGAACATAGGTCAGCTTGCCAT
>DAISJK010000151.1:0-3426 GCA_036821505.1 Opitutaceae bacterium | reverse complement strand
GTGGGTGGCCAATGTGGTGGCCACGATGATGCTGATCGAATTGGTCGGCCCGAAGACGTGATGGTAGGAGGAAAAAAACAGCGACCCCACGGCGCCTCCGACGACGACTGAGGTGATGACAGGTCCCGGAGGCAGCCCGAGGATCAGCGCGAAGCCGATCGCCTGCGGGATCGAGACGAGCGAAACGGTCGCGGCGGCTATCAGGTCCGCCCGCAGCTTCACCCAGGAATAGCGCCGCAATTCGTGGATGAAGGGAAAACGCACCCGGAACATCTGGGATGAAAGGGCCCGAAGGGCCTCGGGGGGCGCGAAGAAGCGAGCCATGGCGCACCCGCACTGAAACGGGAATTTTCGGTCGCGCAAAGGGATAATCCGAGGGGGACTCGTCCGGCGGCGGACCGGTTGGCTAACGCAGAACGCCGACCTGATAGTCCAGGATGGCCCGCTGAATCAGCGTGGCGTAGCGGGCGCTGGCTTCCGTGATCGCCGCGGTGGTTTGGCTGAGCTGCGCGTCGCTAAGCTCGACGATGGAACTGCTGCCGATCCGATAGCGGGCGTCGGCCAGCCGGTACGCCTCGGTGGCGTGCTTGAGGAGCTGCTCGGTGGTCGCAAGGCGCTGAATGGACGTATTGAAATTCACCCAGGCCGTCCGTACGTCCCGGCTCGTATTGTCCTCGGCATCGCGAAGTTCCTCATCGGCGATATTCGCTTTGATTTCCGCTTCATGCTGGCGTGAGAGGTAGGCGCCGCCCGCAAAAAGCGGAAGCGTGAGCTGGATGCCGCCGGCCTCATACTTATTCGGCAGCCGGTTATCCTCGGGACCCGCGTTCCCGATCATGCCCACCGCGGCCAGCGTCGGGTAGTTCATGTCCCGGGCCGCCAGCGCCAAGCGTTTGCTGGCGTCGCGCTCGTAGCGCAGGCGCAGAAGGTCCGGGCGGTCGCGCAGCGCGTCTTGGATCAAAGTCGAGACATCGGCCGCGGGTTCCGCCGTCCGTGGGGGATCGGTCAGCTGAAAGAAATGCTGCTCGCGGTAGCCCAGCGCGGTGGAAAGCGTGGCCATCGCCGTGTCGGCATCGCCTGTGACTTGCTGTTCCAGCAGGCGGGCTTCCTCCAGCGCGACTTGGGCGAAACTGACGTCGAGTTCGGACTTCAGCTTGTTCTCCGCCAGAGCGGTCACCTGCCGGACCAGGAGTTCGCGCGTGTCAAGCGTCTGTCGGGCGACCTGCACCAGCGTTTGTGCGCGTTGCGCGCCGAAGTAGGCGATATCCACATCGAGCAGGATCTGATCGCGGGTCGCCACGGCATTTTCATCCTCGGCCCGGGCTTCAAGCTTGGAGCCGGCCGTGAGGTTGCTGGTGTGCCCAAAGTCCGTGATGAGCTGGGTGACGGCAAGGCCGTCGGCGACGCGGTTGAAGACGCTGGGATTATTGATCCCTCCCGCCAGAATGCGGGTGTTGAGTCCTTCGACGCCCACGGCGTCCGCGTAGGCCGTGGCGGTGGGAAAGAATCCGGCGCGGGTTTCCTTCACCTCTTCCGCCGCGAGCAGGGTGCGGAGCTGGGCCGCGGCGAATCGCGGATGATTGCGCAGCGCCATGGCCTGCGCGTCGGCCAGAGTGAGGAAATTCGGCGCCGATTCCTCGCCGTTGGCGGGCACCACGGCGGCGAGAGCAAAGGCGGCGAGAGCAAAATGGATTTTCATGGGTGGGATGGATTCAGCGCACGACGCCCACGCCATCCGTTTCGAGCCCGGCGGATTCCCTCCGGCGATGGATCAGGTAGTAGGCGGCCGGCACGATGTAGACCGTGAGGACGACCGACACCGCGAGGCCTCCGATGATCGCGCGCGCCAGCGGGGCGTAGGCCTCGCTTCCGGCCCCGAGCGCGAGCGCCATGGGAATAAGGCCGATCAGGGTCGCGAGCGACGTCATCAGCACCGGGCGCAGTCGGACCCGGCAGGCGAGGGCGACGGCTTCCCGGAGCGCCATGCCCTGGGCGCGCAGCCTGCGCGTGAATTCGACGATCAGGATGCTGTTGGACACCACGATGGCGATCATCATGACGAGGCCCATGAGGGACATGATGTTCAGCGTGGTGCCCGTGATCCAAAGGATCGCCAGGACGCCGGTCAGGCCCGTCGGCACCGCGAGGAGAATGATGAACGGGTCGAGGAACGATTCAAATTGGGCGACGAGCACCAGGTACACGAGCAAGGTGGCGAGGATGAGGCCCAGGCCGAAGCTTCGGAGCGAGGACCGCATGGCTTGGACCGATCCGCGGACGTGGAGCCGGACGTTCTCCGGCAGATGCGTCGCGTCGATGATCTTGTCGATTCCCGTCATTACACCGGATAGGTCCTCGGTCTTGGGCGAGACATAGACGTCGGTCACGCGCCGGAGCTGGTAGTGGTCGACTTCGGTGGGGGAGGCGATCCGTTGAACCGAAGTCACCGCGTCGAGATAGGACGCGTTCTTGGAGCCGACGCCCCGCAGGGGGATTGCCGACAGGTCGGCGAAGTTCTTCACGGCGTCCTCCGGATACTGGACGGTGAGCAGATAGTCGTTGCCCGACTTGGGATCGACCCAGTAGTTCGGCGCGATCATGGCGTTCGAGGTCAGGGCGGTGATCGTGTTGTCCACGACTTCCTTCTCGGTCAGTCCAAGCTCGCCCGCCCGCACGCGGTCGATGTTCATTTGCAGCGCGGGGTAATCCACGTCCTGGGGGATGAGCACGTCGGCGACCCCGGGAAGCGCGCGAGCCTTGGCGGCCAGGTCCGCGGCGATGGCGTGGCCCCGGTCCAAATCCGTGGAATCGACCTGAATGTCTATGGGTGCCGGAAGTCCGAGATTCAGCACGGAGTCGACCAAGCCCCCCGTCTGGAAGTACGCGCTCAATTGGGGAAGCTGCCGGCTCATCCGCTCGCGGACCAAACGCATGTACTCGAAGCTGCTTAGCCGGTGGTCCGGTTCGAGCCCGACTTGCACGAAGGCCGTGTGCGGCCCGGAATTGGGCGTGTAGATCGACGAGAAGCCGGTGGCCAGGCCGATGTTTGAGACAATGATGCGCAGTTCCTTGGGGGGAACGACGTCGCGCACGATCTGCTCGACCTGCTCGACCATTCCATTGGTAAGCTCGATCCGGGTCCCGGTCGGCGCCTTGAGGTTGATGACGAACTGCCCGGGATCGGTGCGTGGGAAGTAGGCCTTTCCGATCAGGGGATAGAGACCGAGGCTGAGGACGAAGATGCCGATGATGCCGAGCACCGTCGCCAGCGGCCTGACAAGGGAACGGTTCAGGGTGCCCTCGTAGCGATCGAGCATGCGCAGGAAGCCGCGGTTGAACCAGGCGTTGAACCGCGCCCCCCAGCCGGCGGGCGGCGGCGCGGGTGCCGCCGGGTCCCCGGGGCCGGCGTGCGGCCCGCCGCCTTGC
>DAISJK010000150.1:224-3442 GCA_036821505.1 Opitutaceae bacterium | reverse complement strand
GGTCATGATCGTCATGGCTCCGGCCGAATTGGCCCCCGCCGAGGACCAGGGGGTCGTTTTCGCAATCATGACGGGGGCGGCCAACGCTACCCTGGACCAGACCAGCCAGTTTGCCGACGCCGCTAGCCGGGTGTTCAAGAGCATTCCGGAAGCCGATTTCACCTTTCAGCTGACTTTCCCGACCAACGGGTTCGGTGGCGTGGTCGTCAAGCCCTGGAATCAGCGCAAGCGCTCGGTCTACAAGATTCTGCCGGAAGTGCAGGGGAAGATTCACGGCATCCCGGGCATCCAGATGTTCGCCGCCCTGCCGCCGGCGCTGCCTGGCGGCGATAATTTTCCGATGGAATTCGTCGTCTCCTCGACGACGGACTTCGACCAAATCCTTCCGCTGGCCCAAAGGATCGCGGATGACGCGGCCAAGACCGGCATGTTCGCGTTTCCGCCGCAGATCGACGTGAAGGTGGACCAGCCGCAGTCGGAGCTGATCATTGACCGCAACAAGGTCGCCTCGCTCGGTCTCAACCTGCAGGAGGTCGGGTCCGACCTGTCGGCAGCGGTCGGTGGCAACTACGTCAATTTCTTCGATATCTCCGGCCGGAGCTACAAGGTGATCCCCCAGGTGAAGCGGGGAGACCGGCTCAACCCGAGCCAGCTCCGGGACATCTACGTGAAGGGACCGGGAGGACAGCTCGTGCCGGTCAGCACGTTCGCAACCATCCGAAATTCGACGGTGGCCCGATCCCTGAACCGCTTCCAGCAATTGAACGCCGTGTTGATCTCGGGCATTTCCTATGTGCCGCTCGATAGGGCGCTCAAGTTCCTCGAGGACGACTCGGCCAAGGTGCTCCCGCAGGGCTACGTCATCGACTACATGGGCGAATCGCGCCAGCTCCGGCACGAAGGCGGAAGCGCGCAGTTTTGGGAGACGATGGGCCTGGCGGGGCTACTCATTTTTCTCGTGCTCGCGGCGCAGTTCAACAGCTTCCGCGACCCGCTGATCATCCTCGGCGGATCGGTCCCGCTCGCGCTGTTTGGGGCTTCAATCTTCATGTTCATGCGGATGCCCAATCCCAACATCCCTTTTTGGACCAACTCCTGGACCACCACGCTCAACATCTATTCGAAGGTGGGCTTGGTCACCTTGATCGGGCTGATCGCGAAGAACGGCATCCTCATCGTGGAATTCGCCAACAAGCTCCAGCTTGAGGGCAAATCGAAGATCGAGGCGGCGCACGAAGCGGCCATGACCCGCTTGCGGCCCGTGCTGATGACCACCGTGGCGACGGTGGCGGGCCATTTTCCGCTCACGATCGTCACCGGGCCCGGCGCAGCCGCCCGAAATTCCATCGGCCGGGTGCTTGTCGGCGGGATGTCGATCGGCACGGTCTTCACCCTGTTCGTCGTGCCCTGCGTCTACGTTCTCCTGGCCAAGGACCATGCCAAGGATCGCGAACGCGCCCGATTGGTGGACGAGGCCAGTGTAACGCGATTGAATCCGGTCCAAGCTTGAGAATCACACTAGCATGAAGGCATCCCATTTCCTTATTCTCGCCCTGGCGGCGTCCGCCTCGGCAATCCAGGCCGGCGCCCAGGAGCAGCCGGCCGCGGCGCTGCCGGACCCGCTGGATATCAAAGGCGCGATCCTCTACGCCCTGGATCACAACTACGACATCCAGCAGGCCCGGGAACAGATCAGGCTGCAGGAGGGCATTGTGATGCAGGCGCGCGCTCCCTCGATCCCCAATGTGGGAGCGACCGGAAGCTACCAGCGGAACGCGGCCGCCATATCGACCACCTTTCCGATCGAAACCTCGCAATGGCTGGCCGAACTCAAGGCGACCCAGGAGCTGTTTGCAGGCGGCGGGATCCGTTCCGCCGTGCGCAGCGCCGTGCTCAATCGCGATGCCGCGATGCTCGACCTGCAGGCCACCGTCAACGCTTCCCTGCTCGATGTGCGCAGCAAATTCTACGCGGTCCTGCTCGACCGGGAAAAAGTCCGCGTGCAGGAAGAGAATGTGGAGCTTTTCCGCCGGCAGTTGAAGGACGCAAAAAGCCAATTCTCAGCGGGCTCGGTTTCGAATTTCGAGGTGTTGCGCGCCGAGGTCTCCCTGGCCAACGCCCAGCCCGACCTGATCACGGCCCGGAACGATTATCGCATCGCGATCGAGCAGCTTCGGCAGGCGTTGGGAGTGCCGCCGAGCGCAACGGCGCCCTTTCCCCAAGTGGCGGGGGAGCTCACGGTGTCCCAGGACAGCTACGAGCTTGAATCGGCTCTCGCGACCGCGCATGCGCAGCGGCCGGAGCTGCTGAGCCTCGCCAAGCAGGAGGAGTCCGGTGAAGAGTCCGTGACCACGGCCCGTTCGAATTACTACCCGAATGTGTCGGCCTTTGGCGGTCTCGAGACCGGTGGAATCGGCGAACCAGGCGGCGCGCACATCAACGCCAGCGGATGGCTCTTCGGCGCGCAGGCGACATGGTCGATTTTCGACGGACGGGCGACAGCCGGCCGCGTCCGCCAAGCCCATTCGCAGCTCGAGCAGGCGCACTTGACCCGGGCGCAGGAGGAGCTGGCGGTCGACGTGGAAGTGCGCCAGGCGCTTTCTTCCCTGCAGGAAGCGAACGAATTGGTCGCCGCTTCGCAGAAGACGGTCGAACAGGCGAAGGAGGCGCTGCGTCTGGCCAACAGCCGCTACCATGCCGGCACCGCCACCCAGCTCGATGTTCTAACCAGTCAGGTGTCGCTTACCCAGGCGCGCACCAACCAATTGCAGGCCAATTATACGTGCTTGATCGCCGCCGCCAACATGCGAAAGGCCATTGGTTTGGGCGACGCCCTGGTCGGGCAGTGAGTATGCATGAAGCTTATTCGGATTCTTATCTGGTGTCTGACCGGATGTCTGTTGCTCGCGGTCGTCCTGGCGGGCGTCGCGCTTAATCCGAGCATCCAGACCTGGGCGCTGCGCAAGGCCCTCGCCGGACGCCGGGGAATTTCAATCGGGGAAGTCGAGGTGGGGTTGACCCGGACGCGGCTGCGGTCGATCCGTCTGGAGCACGATGGCGCGGTGCTCGAACTTCCGGCGCTTGACGCGGAAGCTCCGCTCGTTTTGGGCGGACTGCAGGGCAGGGTCGTGGTGCGCCGTTTGGTGGCGCGGGGCTGGACATTGGATTTAAGACGGTCGCGCGAAATATTAAGGGGTGGCACGCGGACTCCCGACAAT
>DAISJK010000150.1:0-214 GCA_036821505.1 Opitutaceae bacterium | reverse complement strand
CCCCCCCCTTCGTTGCTTTCGTCCGCCTATGCTGATGAATCGCCGCCGAACGCGGCCGTGGCGGCGGCGGGCCGCGCATTCGAAGGCGTCTTTCGCAAATTGAAGCTGCCGGTAGGCGTGGAACTTGACGGCTTGGAGCTCGAGGGCACGGTGCTGCTTCCGCCGACCGCCGGTTACTCCGCCGCAAAAGTTGCCGTGGCGGTCTCAGGCGGGG
>DAISJK010000149.1:0-3462 GCA_036821505.1 Opitutaceae bacterium | reverse complement strand
ACCGACGTTCAGCGTGTCGTTCGGGTCGGGATAGAGCATGCGGATGGCCGTGCGGTCGTCGTCCGCCAGCGGCCCATCGGGTGCCTGCGCGGTTGGCCGCAGCCCGAGGAACTGCCCGGGCGGTGGCGCATAAGGCCACATGATCGAGCGCCACACGGCGGAGTGGTCGAGCGCGAACCAGTGCCCCAGCTCGTGAATCAGCAGCGATTCCAGATCGTATGCGCCCTGCCCCTGCGGCGTGGCTAGCCCGGCTGGCGTGGCGAATGTCGCCTGGCCGTCGTTGCGAAAAAGCGTGTCCGCCTCGAGAATTTGGCCCGCGAATGCGGCCGTCTGGCTCGCGCCCACGGATGCGCCCGGCGCATCGGCCGTGATGATCACCGTGAACGCGAGCACGCCGCTCGTGAATCCCATGCTCGCCTGGTTGAAGCAGATCGAGTTCAGGCCGTCCGCGTTGCTCTCCTCATCGTTGATGCAGGAATTCGCGCTGCTCGCGCGCGCGAGCGGCGCGATCTCTCCCGGATACGCCGTCGCGTTCAGCGTGGTGCCGGTGACGCCCGTCCAAGCCCCGAACGAGGCCGTGATCGCCTGCTCGATTTCCGTGAGCTGCGCGCTCGTCCCTGAAGCCGCCGCCGTCAGCATCGTTGTCGGCGCGAGCGGCAGCGACGTGCTCCATCGCCGATTGAGCGGCGCCGCCGGCGAAAGATTCCAGCGATCGAACTGCGGGCATCCGCCCGCCTGCGGAACCGTGGTCTGCACCAGATAGCCGCTCGCTGTGGGGTCGAGCGCCAGCGCGCAGAAAAGCAGGCCTGCCATCGCCATCACTGCGGCGCGCTTCACGGTTTCCTCCCGCTCGCGCTCGAAAGGGCTGCGTCCACCTGCGCGTGCAGAAAATCCACCGGCATGCGCACGATTCCGCCCGCCTCGAACCGCCGCGTGGCTGGATCGAACGTGGCGAGCGCCGCCGTATCCTGCGTCGCGCTTTCTCCTCCCGTGCCGATATCGCGCCGAATGCGGAATGTTCCCTGCTCCCAGCTCACGATGGAAAAATCGCCGCGCTGCGTCTGTTCGAGGAACAGCACCACCTCCTCGCCCGGCCGGAAGCGCGGGATGCCCGCGACGCTCGAGGTCAGGTTTCCGGCCGTCCCGCCGAGCAGTCGCACGCTGATTTGCGCGGGCGCATCCCCGCGCCAGACTTCCTCCACCCGGAAAGTTGTGAACGTCCAGATTTCCCCGGCGTCCCAGCCCGTGCTATTCGCCTCGCACTGCGCGCGAACGATTACCTGCGCCGCGCGCGACATTTGCGCCACGGACATCCGCGCAAGCGTTGTCGCCGCCGCCGTGGCCGCGAGCGCCGCAAGCATGGTCAGCATGGCCGCCGCCATAGCGATGCGCCATCGCGTGAAATTCCCGCTTCGAATTTTCATCATCATTGCACCTCCAGCATTCCCGTAGCCACGGCGCCGTCATTATTCGGCGTGGTGATGAAGAGCGTCCGCAGGCCCGGAAGCGTTGCGCTCGAAATCTGCAAGTCGAGTTCGATCATGTTGGGGAAAATTCCGGTCACGGCGGAGGCCGTCACGCCGATGTCGCCGCCGCCGGGCCCCGTGAACGCGTATGTGAACGCCGGATCGAGCCCGGTGCCGTGAACGCATATGCTCGTCACAGCCGAGCCCGATGCAGGCCGCGTGACGGCAAGCGGCGAGCCTTGTATCCCGCAATTGTTGCCGCCGGTCAGCAGGCCGATGAAATCCACGTTGATGGGGGAAGAGGCCGCGGCGGTGGTGGGTTCCACCACGATAATATTTTCCGCCGCGGCCACGGGCGCACTCGCGCTCAGCGAGATCACGCCCTGCGAAACGTCAAAAGGCTCGACCACGAATGGCACGGGATTTGAGAGCACCACCGGAGGGCCCGGATTCTCCACCTGAATCGTGAACGTGCCCGCCGTCTGAACGTCCGACGGATTGAGCGACGTAAAGCATCCCTCCGCCGTGGCGCACGTCGTGCTTCGCGCCACTCCGTTCAGGAGAATCACGGACGCGGGCCCGCCATTTCCGGCCACGAAGCCCACGCCCTGGACCTCGAATGGAAAACTTTCCACTGCGCCGGCAAGCACGCTCGAAGGCAAAATCTTTTCGATGGCCGGCCCGCTCGTCAGCGCGATGGTGGCCGTGGCGAATTTCGTGGGGTCTGCCAGACTTGTAGCGATCACGGAAACCGCGTTCGGCGAGGGCGCAATCGTCGGTGCATAGTAAATGCCGTTCGCGTCCACCGATCCGCAAGCCGCTCCGCCGCATCCCTGCCCCGCGACGCCGCTCTGGACACTCCAGGTCACGCCCGTGTTCGCCGTGTTCGTGACCGTAGCGAAAAATTGCTTTGTGCTCAGCGTGCCCCCGGATGGCGGCACAAACGCATATGGCGGCGACACGGTCACCGCTACGGGACCGGAAGCGGCGCCAATCGTGATCAACGCCACGCCGCTGCGCGAAACATCGGCACGGCTCGTCGCCGTCAGCACCACTGGATTCATTGCCGGTGCGAACGCCGGCGCCAGATAATCAATGCTGCCCGAAATAGGCCCCGCCGGTGGCGTGCAGGGATTCGACCCGGATACGCACACCTGGCCCACGCTCGCATTGCCATTGGGAATGTTGTTGACGGACCAAGTTACGCTCGCATCCGGCGTATTCCCGACCGTCGCCGTGAACGACGCGCGCTGGCTCAACGCCAGATTTGCCGACGCGGGTGAAACGCTGACGCTGACGTTGCTCGTAATCGTCACGCTCGCCGACGCCTCGATCGAACCCGCTCCCGGCAAGGGTGCCGTAGCGTGAATCGTCACCGGATTGGGAGTGGGAAGGTCGGCGGGTGCCGTGTAAAGCGCCGTGCTGCCGCCGGTGCTCGCGATCGTACCGGTAGCCGCGCTGCCTCCCGCGATGCCGTCCACGTCCCACGTGATTGCCGTACCGCTCGCGATGCAAAACGAAGCCGTGAAAGTTTTCGTCTGCCCGAGCGCGACCTGCGCCGTGGCAGGCGAAATCGAATTTGTCGCCGTGCAAATTATGGTGGCGCTCGCGCTCCCGGATTTCGAGCTGTCAGCGGTGCTCGTAGCTGTCACGGTCACTGTGGAGGGAGTCGGAGGCAAAGCCGGAGCCGTATAGAGCGCCGTCGTTGTGCCATTGGACGTGCCGCTCGTCGCGATTGTGCCCACAGTCGAATTGCCGCCGGGGATTCCATTGATGCTCCATGCGACGCCCGTCGACGCGCCGCCAGCGCCGGAAACGCTTGCCGTGTAAACCTGCGCTCCGCCCGCCGGAATCGTCGCCGTCGCCGGCAAAACGCTCACCACGATGTTGTCGCTAAGGATTACAGTGGCGCTCGCGCTGCCCGATTTCGTGCCATCCGCTGTGCTCGTGGCTGTCACGGTCACTGTGGCCGGAGTCGGAGGCACAGCCGGAGCCG
>DAISJK010000148.1:0-3468 GCA_036821505.1 Opitutaceae bacterium | reverse complement strand
CGTGGACATGCGGGAACTCGCCAGGGCCAAGCAGCACAAGCCGTCCCGCCCGGCGCCAAAAGCCTGAGCCATGCTGGTGCTGGCCACTTCGGTCAACGGCCACTGGGTCGACGACCTCAGCCCCTTCTTAATCCGTTTCGGAGGAAATTTCGGCATCCGTTACTACGGACTTTCCTACGTGCTCGGGTTTCTCTCCGGCGCCTGGCTTCTCTTCCGGTATGCCAAAGCGGGCCGCTCGCAGGTGCCGGCGGCCAAAATCGGGGATCTTATGACGGCGATCGTGATCGGGGTCCTCGTCGGCGGACGGGTCGGGCATTATTTTCTCTACGGCGACTGGCGGAACTTTTCCTCGGATCCGCTGCAAATCTTCCGCGTCTGGGACGGCGGCATGGCGAGCCATGGAGGCATGATCGGTGTCGCGATCGCGCTCGTTTGGTTCGCGCGTTCACAGAAAATCCCCTTCCTCCATCTCGGAGATCTCGTCACCTCCACCGCGTCCGCGGGGTTCTTTTTCGGACGCATCGCCAACTTCGTGAACGGCGAACTTTGGGGCAAGGTGACTGCTGTCCCGTGGGGGGTGATCTTTCCGGACAGCCAGCCGGGCCTCGCCTATGATATGATCCCTCCCCGCCACCCGTCGCAGCTCTACCAGGCCGGACTCGAAGGCCTCCTCCTACTCGCGTACATGCAATGGCGTTTCTGGAAAAGCGACGCCGTGCGGACGCAGCCCGGCCGGTTGAGCGGCGAATACCTCATCGGCTACGCCATCCTGCGCGCCTTCGCCGAGACCTACCGCGAACCCGACGCCGGCATCTCGCTCATATGGGGCCTGAGCCGCGGCACTTTTTATTCCCTGTTTCTCATCGTCGCCGGCGCCGCATTGATCCTCCGCAGCCGGCGGCGTTCCGCCGCCTGACACCATGCAGGCGCCCCAAGTCACCGCGGCGACCAAGCGCATCCTCCCTTGGCTGGTCGCCGTCGCTTTCTTCATGGAGGCGCTCGACACGACCATCCTCAATACGGCCGTGCCGACGATCGCCGCGGCTTTGCACATCGCGCCCCTCAGCATGAAAGCGGCGCTGACGAGCTACATGCTGAGCCTGGCTGTGTTCATTCCCATAAGCGGATGGGTGGCCGACAGGTACGGCACCCGTCGGGTGTTCGCCTCAGCGATCGCCATCTTCACCCTGGGTTCCTTGCTCTGCGGAATTTCCAGCAGCATGCACGAGCTGGTCGCCTCCCGCGTCCTTCAAGGCTGCGGAGGTGCTCTCATGGTGCCCGTGGGGCGGCTCACCCTGGTGAGAACGTTCGCGCGCTCCGAATTAGTCCGCGCCATGAGCTTTGTCGCCATTCCCGGCCTGATCGGGCCCCTGCTCGGACCGCTCGCCGGAGGGTTGATCGTGGGTTACTTCCACTGGCGCCTGATTTTTTTCGTGAACCTCCCGATCGGGCTCCTCGGCCTCTACCTGGTGTATCGCCACATGCCGGACCACAGGACCGATCGCGTCGTTCCCCTGGATTTCATTGGCATGGTGCTTTTCGGCTCGGGCATCGCGCTCCTCTCCTACGTCCTGGAAATCTTCGGCGAACACACCTTGAGCGGCGAGGAAATGGCCGGCCTGCTCGCCATATCACTCGCCCTCTTGGCCGCCTACTGGCGCCATGCGTCCACGACCGCCACGCCGCTTCTGCGGCTGGTCCTGTTCAGGACGCGTACCTTTCGATCGGCGGTCACCGGCAGCCTCGTCACTCGGCTCGGCATAGGAGGAATGCCCTTCATCCTGCCGCTGCTCTACCAGGTCGGCCTGGGCTACACACCCGTTCAATCGGGGCTCCTCATCATGCCGCAACCCCTCGCCGCGATGAGCCTCAAGTTTGCCATGCCGTGGGTTCTCACCCGGTTCGGCTACCGTCGAGTGCTGCTCTTCAATACCACGGCGATCGGACTGGTCATCGTTCTGTTTGCGACGATCGGACTGGCGACCCCGATCTGGCTGATCGTGATCCAGGCTTTTTTCTTCGGCTTTTTTTCTTCGCTCCAGTACACGAGCATGAACACGCTCGTGTACGCGGATCTTAGCGATCGCGATGCCAGCATGGGCAGCAGCATCGCCAGCACCGTGCAGCAGTTGTCGATGAGCTTCGGCGTCGCAACCGCCTCCCTAGTCGTCGCCATTTTCGTCCGCGACCGCTTCCATCCCTCGCCGCCGGAAATGGTTACCGCCATCCACCACACCTTCGTGGTGCTCGGCCTATTCACGATCGCCTCCACGCTAAGCTTCCGTCAGCTCACCGAGGACGACGGCGATAACGTGAGCCGCCACAAGGAAGAGCCCGCGGTGCACGCCGCCCCTTAAGGCCGCTCCCTCCGCGCGCTTGCTATTATCATGCATTATGGTGAACTCGCCGCCCGTGTCATGACTCTGGCTATCCAACAAGCGGACTCCGACTCCAGCTCGGACCTTAAAGAATTTATCCACCGTGAACTCGACGTGCTGGCCAAAACATTCGTCAGCAAAGTGGAATTTGAATCGCGGTTGGCAGCACTGGAGACCCGGCTCGTGCGCTGGATGTTTGCATTTTGGGTGGGCCAGATGGCGGTATTTGCAGGCCTGCTGCTTGAGGTTTTGAAGCTGGCGAAGTAGCGCCCACGGTTGGGCTCTCCGCGAACCAGCTTGACGCACCCTCTTAAATCGGAAGCGTTTTCCCTCCGCTCAACGCCCTCATCGTCTAGCGGCTAGGACGGGGCCCTCTCAAGGCCCAAACAGGGGTTCGATTCCCCTTGAGGGCGCCAGCCTTCGCCTGCGGCTTCGGCTGGCGGAGCCCTTCTTCGAGGACCTCACTCCTATATCTACGTGAAATGCAGATAGCCGTTCCTGACTCCGTTGCCATCGTCATCTCGATCGTCTTGATGGCCACGACGATTGTCGTCTCGGCAGGCTTTGTGCTCCGCGTCCGGCCACTTCCGTATTGGCGGGCGATATCGATCGCTGCGATTGCCAATCTTCTCGGCAAGCTTTTCGTCTCAGTACTCCACTGGCCGGCCGCGATTTCCTACTCCCTTCCGACAATTGCCTTTCTTGGTCTGTCGTACGTTTTCTTTAAACCCAGTGTGCCGAAGCTCGTGATTTATTGGCTCTTGGGCTTTGCCCTGTACTTGGTGATTCACTTACTTATCACGGCCTTGTTTGGCTGGACGTTCATGTTTCCGTTTTGGGCGCCGAGATTAATAGGGTAGCGAGGCCATGCTCCGGGTCATTTGCGCTTCACCGTGACATGCGTCACGCCGGGTCCCGCGATGTGTTCGGTGCTCTGGTAACCCAGCGCGGCCAGATCAAGTCCGGCAAAAAGATTTTCCCCGCGGCCCATCAACACCGGCGCCACAGCGAGGTGCATTTCGTCGATCAGGCGCTTGGATAAATACTGCCGGATCGTCGATACCCCGCCGCCGACTCGCACGTCCTTTCC
>DAISJK010000147.1:0-3485 GCA_036821505.1 Opitutaceae bacterium | reverse complement strand
ATCGAAGCGATGATCGCGACCCGGCGGCCCCACTACGTGGTCACCGCCAACGTGGATTTTCTTGTCAAAGCGCAGCGCGACGTGGAGCTGCGACGAATCCTGCTTGAAGCCGATTTGGTGTTGTGCGACGGCGCTCCCCTGCTCTGGGCGTCGCGCTGGCTTGGAAATCCATTGCCGGAACGCGCCGCGGGGGCCGACGTGGTGCCCTTGCTCGTCCGCGCCGCCGCGGAAAAGGGGCACCGCGTCTTCCTGCTGGGAGCCGGACCCAATGTCGCGGCAGAGGCGGCCAATAGGCTTCAGAGCCAGCATCCGGCCCTTGTGATCGCGGGACATTACTCGCCGCCGTTCCGCGATTTGCTCGAGATGGACTTTCCTGAAATTGCAAGCCGCGTGAAAGCCGCGCGGCCGGACATTCTGCTCGTTTCGTTCGGCTGCCCCAAGCAGGAAAAATGGATAGCCATGCACTACCATCTTCTCGAAGTGCCGGTCCTGGTCGGCGTCGGGGCGACGCTCGATTTTATCGCCGGGCGGGTGAATCGTGCGCCCGTCTTGATGCAGCGGACAGGCACGGAATGGATTTTTCGACTTGCGCAGGAGCCGCGCCGTCTCGCCCGTCGCTACGCCGACGATCTCTTTAGCTTTGTCCCGTCAATTGCCCGTCAGTGGTGGAATCTGCGCGCGCCGCGCCGCCCATTCGCAGCGGCGGAGCCCGTGACGTCGGTGCGCACGTCGGAATGGCACCAGATCCGAGTCACGGGAGATTTCAGCTCGGCGGCCCTGAAACAGAAGGAGCAATGTTTCTATGAAGCGCTGCAAGCCCTCGATCATTGCCGGCTCGATTTGTCGCAAGTTCATTTTCTGGACAGCACGGGAGCGGCCGTGCTCGTGCGATGGCGCAAGCGGCTTCACACCCATGGCAAACGGCTGATGCTGCTCAATCCCAGCACCGAGGTGCGGCGCACCTTGAATCTGATGCGATTGACCGGGCATTTCTGGATAGTCGCCCAACATGATGTTCCGCACCAGGAAAGCATCGTCCAAACCGGCCAACCGGTCATTCCACCTTATCCGGGAGGCCATACGCTCGCATGGCAGGGAGAAATTACCGCCGCCAACGCGGAGTCGGTTTGGGACCTCACCGTGCGTCACCTTGCCTCGGTCGGGCCGCCTCCGCGCCAGACATTCATCATCGATCTTTCCCGGCTCCGCTTCATCGACAGCGCCGGTGCGGAGTTGATGAAACGATTACGCGCGTGGGCCAGGCACCTCGATAAAGACGTGCGTTTTCTCGGCTGCCAGCCTGATGTGCGCAACGTCCTGCGCCTCGCCAGGCTGGGCGAACTGCTGGAGACGCCGCATCGATGAGAATCGGCCTTTCCACCTCGGCGATGCAACGCGGCCGCTCCGGCGTAGGCCAATACGTCCTAGCACTGGTGCGCGCGCTGCTTGGCGAGGCCGGCCGCCACGATTTCACCCTGTTTGTTTTGGAAGAGGACCTGCCTCTGTTCGCATTTGCGGCCACCGCGATGAAACTGGTGCCTGTCGCCGAACGATACCGGCCGCCGGTGCGCAATGTGCTCTGGCATCAGCTCCATCTCCCGAAGCTTGTCCGGCAGCTCCGGCTCGACGTGCTGCACGTGCCGAGTTACCGCCGCCTGCTCTGGTCGCATCCCTGCGCGTTGGTCGCTACTATCCACGATCTCGCTCCATTTCGCTTTCCTCGAAAATACAGTCCGGCGCGCATGCTTTACGGACGCGTTATTGTGCCCCGGCTGGCGCGACGACAGGATGAGCTTATAGCCGTAAGCCGGTTCACCGCCGCCGATATCGACACTTTTTTCGGTCTGCCGCACCGGCGCGTTCGGGTGATTCACAACGGCCTCGATCATGAACGATTCCACCCCGGGTCGCAGGCGGCAGCCAAGGCGTCGGTGGCGCTAAGCCATGGCCTGCGGCAGCCATTCTTTCTTTATGTGGCCAGGCTGGAACATCCGGCCAAAAACCATGCGCGGTTGATCGCCGCGTTCAACCGCTTCAAGACGGAGACCGGCTCGCCATGGCAAATGGTGCTGGCCGGCAGCGACTGGCACGGCGCTGAAGTCGTGCATGGGCTTATCCGGCAGTCGGCTTTTGCGGCTGATATCCGCTCGCTCGGCTTCGTGGCGGACGCCGACCTTCCCACACTCTACCGCGCGGCCGATTTGTTTGTCTTTCCCTCGCTCTTCGAAGGTTTCGGGCTGCCGCCCGCCGAAGCGATGGCCTGCGGCTGTCCCGTGCTTGCCTCTGCGCGCGGCGGGTTGGGCGAAGTCATTGGCGACGCCGCCGCAATTCTCGACCCGGAAAGCACCATCGATATCCAGGCGCAATTGACTCGCCTCGCTGGCGACATTCGCGCGCGCGAGCATTTGCGCGCCAAGGGCCTGTCTCAGGCCGCCTCGTTTGACTGGCGGCGCACAGCAGCCTCCACCCTGGAAGTTTATGCAAGCGCCGCAGCGAAAATGAAGCGAATCCCGAACCCTGACGCATGGGTTCCCTCCCTGCGTGATTTCGGGTCTGCACCCACTGTCCGATCGGCGCCGCCGAGTTTAGAATCTTGATGATTGGACGCGCCGTCCACCCAACGATCGTGAAAACCCCATCGCACCCTAGTGCGCCCGAAGAAGAGTCCGTCTCGGTTCTCCCCTCACCTCAGGGGAACGACGCGGTGTTCTATGCGGCTATCCTCGAGACCAGTCCCGACGCGATCATCTCGATCGCAAAAGCCGGAAAAATCACCGAATGGAACCCGGCTGCCGAGGAAATGTTCGGCTACACCCGGGCCCTGGCCGTGGGAAGGGAAGCGACCGAGCTCATCGCGCCCGACACGGGCAAGGCTCAACTCGCGGAATTCCTCCAAAGCTTAAAAACAGGAAAAGGGCGGCTGATCGGAAAGCGGACCGAGATGACCGCGGTGCGGGCCAACGGATGGGAATTTCCAATCGAACTGATCCTCACGCTCGCGTCGGAATACGGAAAGCCCTCGTTCATCGCTTGCATCCGCGATATCACGGAGCGCAAACAAGCGGAGGCCTTCCTTGTCAAAAGCGAGGAACGATTTCGCATGCTCGTCGAGAGCGTGGAAGACTATGCGATTCACCTGCTGGACCCTCGCGGGCGGGTCCTGACCTGGAACGCCGGGGTCGAACGCATCGACGGCTATCGCGCGTGTGAAATCATCGGAAGGCGTTTCAACCGGCTTTATACGCCCGATGACATCGCCCTGGGAAAACCCGAGCACGCCTTGGTCACAGCCAGCGCGGAGGGCAGCTATAGCCATGAAGGTTGGAGCATGCGCAAAGACGGCTCCCGCTATTGGGCGAGCGTGGTTCTCACCGCCTTGCGCCGCGAAAATGGAGCGCTGTTCGGGTACTCCCGCATCGGACGCGATCGCACCAAACGGAGGGAAGCTGAAATCGAGGCTGAGAGGACTACCGCGGCATTGGAAT
>DAISJK010000146.1:0-3527 GCA_036821505.1 Opitutaceae bacterium | reverse complement strand
CCGCGCGCGGCCGACTCCACCTCGCCGGAAACCTTCAGGTGGCAGCCTCCGCACTTGCTGCCGCGCAGGGGCACCACGGCGGGCAGTCCGCGCGCGGCGATCTTGTCGTAAAGCTGCAACGGCAACTCCGGCACCTTCGACCGCGCCTCGGCCTCCTCGGCCAGCGCGGTCTTCAAACTGACGGCGATCTCCGTCTCGCGTTCGCGCAGCATCCGGATGCGGGATTCGTGCCCGGAGATATTCTGTTTCAACACCGCCTCGGCTGCGGCGAACTTCCTGCGCGCTTCATCGGCGGTATACATCACCTCGAGCTCCTTGCCCTCCAGGTCGCTGATCTGGCCCTGGGTCGTCGCAATTTGGTGGCCTAGCGCCTGGTATTCGTCGTTCTTGCGGACGCCAAGCTGTTGGGTGCGGTATTTCGCGAGGGTCTGCTCGACGCTGCCGATCTCGGTCTCGAGCAGCTTTCTGCGGCTTTCGATCTCCCGCATCTCGACCCGGGCGGCTTCGATGGCCGCTTTTTCCGCCGCGATCTCGCGCTCGACCAGGCCCACCTCGACCGGCATGGCCTTGAGCTGAGCCTCCAGCGCCTTTCGCTTCACGTCGCGATCCTGCAATGTGAGCAGCGATTCAAGGGCGGGGTTCAACATGGAAAGAGAGTCATAGTGGCGCGAAATTGGTCCGGTCAACCAGATGGTTATGAATTCTTCCCGGTAGGGGGATAGCGCCCCCGGCCGGAACCCCGCCCAGCGGCCAAAATTCAGCCCCAGGACGCCGCTTTTTTCCCAAAAAAACCCTCGCGTGCGCGTCGCGGCGCGACGAGAATTTTCGTTTCATTCTGTCGCCCCTTCACGCTCTCCATGTCCGATCAAAACGAAGCCCAGTACCTCTCAAATAACGAAGCCGGCGCCGAGGCCTACGATGCCTCGAAAATCCAGAAGCTCGAGGGCCTCGAAGGGGTGCGCAAGCGCCCCGACATGTACATCGGCGACACCCATGAGCGCGGGTTGCATCACTGCGTGTTCGAGGTGGTCGACAACTCGATCGACGAGGCGCTGGCCGGCTTCGCGCACGCGATCAAGGTCAGCGTCCACCTCGACGGCTCGTGTTCGGTTGAGGACGACGGCCGCGGCATCCCGGTGGACATGCACCCGGTTTACAAGATTCCCGCGCTGGAACTCGTGCTCACCAATCTCCATGCGGGCGGAAAATTCGGGAAAGGCGCCTACCAGGTCTCGGGCGGCCTGCACGGCGTGGGGGCCAAGTGCGTCAACGCGGTCTCGGAATGGTTCGAGGCCGAGGTGCGGCGCGGGGGAAAGGTCTACCAGATGCGCTTCGCCCAGGGCAAAACCACCCAAAAGATGGCGGTGATCGGCGACACGAAAAAAACCGGCACCAAGATCACCTTCAAGCCCGACCCGGAGATTTTTCAGACCACGCGCGAATTCCAGTACGAGATCCTGGCCAAGAGGCTGCGCGAACTCGCCTTCCTCAACCCCGGCATCCGGATCGAGCTCGCCGACGAGCGGTCGCAAAAAAGCGACGTGTTCTTCTTCAAGGACGGCATCGCCGAATTCGTGCGGTTTCTGAACCAGAACAAGAGCGTCCTGCACGACAAGCCCATCACGTTCAGCGATTCGGTCGCCAGCGAGGCCGACCCCGCCAAGCCCGCGACGACCGTGGACGTGTCGCTCCAATACAACGACAGCTACAACGACCAGGTTTTCGCCTACGCCAACTCGATTTACAACCTGGAGGGCGGCACCCACCTGTCGGGCTTTCGCACGGCGCTCACACGCGTCATCAATAATTTCGCCAAGTCCAACAACCTGATCAAGGAGAAGGACCCCTCGATCACGGGCGACGACGTGCGCGAGGGCTTGGTGGCGGTCATTTCCGTCAAGGTCTCGGAGCCGCGCTTCGAGGGTCAGACCAAGACCAAGCTCTCGAATTCCGAGGTGGACGGCATCGTGCAGAAGGTCGTCGGCGAAAAGCTCAAGTTCTTCCTCGAGTCCAACACCGCCATCGCCAAGAGGATCATCGACAAGACGCTCCTCTCCGCGCGCGCGAGAGAAGCCGCGCGCAAGGCCCGCGAGACGATCCGCAAAGGCGCGCTCTCCGGCGGCGGCCTCCCCGGCAAGCTGGCCGACTGCTCCGAGCGGGACCCCGCGCTCACCGAAATCTACATCGTCGAGGGCGATTCCGCCGGCGGCTCCGCCAAGCAGGGCCGCGACCGCCGCTATCAGGCGATTCTCCCCTTGCGCGGGAAACTCATCAACAGCGAGAAGGCGCAATTGGACAAGGTGCTCAACAACGAGGAAATCCGCACCCTCATCACCGCGATAGGCACCGGCATCGGCACGGGCGAGGACGAGGCCGCGTTCAACGTCGACCGCGCCCGCTACCACAAAGTCATCATCATGACCGACGCCGACGTGGACGGCTCCCACATCCGCACGCTTCTCCTCACCTTCCTCTACCGCAAGATGCGCGGCCTCTTCGACCGGGGCTTCGTCTACATCGCCCAGCCGCCGCTCTACAAAATCAAGCGCAAGAAGCGCGAGCAGTACGTGGACAACGACGAGCAGCTCAACCGCATTCTCCTCGAACTCGGCTCCGAGGACGTCGTCCTTACCCGCATAAAGGACAGCCACGTCTTCGCCCCGGCGCAGATCGACAAGATCGTCGAGTCGCTCGCCGCGCTCGAAAAGCTCGGCGGGGGAGTCACTCGCTACGGAGCCGGCCTCGACGAGTACCTCGACAAACGCGACCGGGATTCGCACGACCTGCCGCGCTACGTCGCCCGCATCCGCGAGGGCAACAAGGAGTCCCACGAGTTCCTCAAGGACGAGGCGGCGCGCGCCCAATTCGTGCAATCCCACGGCCTCGACGCCGATCTTTTCGAGCAGCCCGAGAACGGCGAACCCAAGGTCGGCGAAGCCGGGCCTCCCAAGCGGATCACCATTCATGAGATCTTTGAGAGCACGGAGATGTCGAAGCTCCTCGGCGCCATAGCTAAGCTGGGCCTCGACGCCCACCGATTCAGCCGGACCGAGCAGCCCCGCTTCGTCATCACCGAAAACGTGGGCCAGAAAAGCGAGAGCAAGATGGATCTCTTCGCGCCCCTGGAAATCGTGGCGGAAATCCGCGCCAACGGCCGCAGGGGCCTGAGCATCCAGCGCTACAAGGGCCTCGGGGAGATGAATCCAAAGCAGCTCTTCGAGACGACGATGGACCCGGAAAAACGCCGCCTGCTCAAGGTCTCGGTCAACGACGCGGCTAAGGCCGACGCCCTGTTCACCCTGCTGATGGGCGACGAAGTTCCTCCGCGGCGGCAGTTCATCGAAGACAACGCCCTGAACGTTCAGTACCTGGACATTTAAGGGGCCCCATGTACGCCGCATCCGAAAAACTGTCGTCGGCCAACATCACCGACATCATGCAGACGGCCTACATCGATTATTCGATGTCGGTCATCGTATCCCGCGCGCTGCCCGACGCCCGGGACGGCCTCAAGCCGGTGCAGCGCC
>DAISJK010000145.1:0-3563 GCA_036821505.1 Opitutaceae bacterium | reverse complement strand
ATGAAGAGCGTCCCGAGAATGATCAGCCAGAGATCCGGATAAGCCTGGGTGGCCCAGCTTTTGAGGGCATTGACGCTGACCGCTCCGATGATGGCACCCGTAAGGGTGCCCCGTCCGCCCACCGCGACCCAGACGACCGCCTCGAGCGACTTGTCGGGCGCCATCTCGCTCGGATTGATCCCGCCGACTTGCGGTACGTAGAGGATGCCGCCGATCGCGGCGATCAGGGAAGCCAGCACGAAGATGAAGAGCTTGTAGTGCGCGGCGGCGTAGCCGCTGAATAGGACGCGGTTCTCGCCGTCCCGGATCGCCTGCTGCACAAGGCCGAATTTGGTGCGGCTCAGCCACCGGCATCCCGCGTAAACAAGAAGCAGGGCGATCGCGGTGGCGATGTACAGGCCCCGCTGCGTCGACGGCAGCCGCAGATCGTACCCCAGCAGAAATTTGAAGTCCGTGAACCCATTGTTGCCGCCCATGAGCAGGGAATTGCGGAAGAAAAGCAGGCATGCGCCATAGGTCAGGGCCTGCGTGAGTATGGAAAAATAGACGCCTTTTATGCGCGAGCGGAACCCGAGGAAACCGAAGACAAGCGCGAGGGCGCCCGGCAGGAGAAAGGCCATGAGCAGCGCGAACGGCAGGCTCGAAAACGGCCTCCAGAACGGAGGCAGGTTGCTCCAGCCGAGGAAAACAAGAAAATCGGGTATCGGCTTATGGTACTGCCCTAGATTACCGATCATCCGCATGAGGTGCATGCCCATCATGTACCCTCCGAGACTGAAAAAAAGCGCTTGGCCCAGGCTCAGGAGCCCCGTGTAACCCCAGAGCAAATCGACGCTGATCGCGAGAATGGCGTAACTCAGGTATTTGCCATACAGGTTTATCGAGAAATCGCTGATGTGGAACACGCTATCCGGCGGAGTGAATGCGTTGAGCGACGGCAGCACCACGATCGCGACAAACGTCGCCGCGGCCACGCATCCGATCTCGATCTTCGTCGAGGTTTTTTGCATGGGCGGGGTCAATCCAAGCTTCGGCTCCGCGCCGAAAACAGGCCGCCGGGCCTTCGCTGGAGGAAGAGTATGATGATCACGAGAACGGTGATCTTGCCCACGACCGGAGAGCCGAGAACCTGCTGCAAGACCTCATCCACCGTGCCGATGCCGAACGCCGCGCATACCGTCCCAATGATGCTGCCTACCCCGCCGACAACGACGGTCATGAAACTGTCCACGATGTAGTTCTGGCCGAGCGAGGGGCCGACATTGCCTATCTGGGACAGGAATGCCCCGGCAAGACCGGCCAGGCCGGAGCCGAACGCGAAGGTCATCATATTCACGCGATTGGTGCGAACCCCCATGCAGGACGCCATTTCGCGATTCTGCATGACCGAGCGTATGAGAAGGCCAAGGGGCGTATGGGTGAGCAGCAGCCAGGTGCCGAAAACGATGAGTATCGCGAAACCGATCACGAAAATGCGATTATAGCCGAGCAGCACGTCATTGACGCTGAAATGGCCCAGCAGCCAGAGCGGCGAATCGACCTGCACGTTGTTGGCTCCGAAAACCATCCGGAAACATTGCTGCAGGACGAGCGAGACGCCCCAGGTGGCGAGCAGCGACTCGAGGGGTCTGCGGTAGAGGAAGCGGATGACCGTGCGTTCGAGCACAAGCCCGGCAAGGGCCGCGGCGAGGAAGCTCAGCGGAATGGCAAAAATGAAATAGCTCTCATAAAGCCACCCGTGCGCGTTGATGCCGGGAAGGTGCAGGCCGAATCCGAGCTGCTTGCCGAAAAACGAGAACGGCAGGGTGATCGCGAAGCTGAAGCCGGAGCCGAATAGGTTTTGAACGACGTAGCAGGTGTAGGCCCCCACCGCGATCATCTCCCCGTGCGCCATGTTGATCACGCCCATCAGGCCGAAGGTGATGGCCAGCCCCAAAGCGACGATAAGCAGAATGGAGCCCAGGCTGATCCCGCGGAAGATGGTGCCGTAGAAGTCCACAACGTCGATGTGGCGGCCGATGGCTTTGGCCGCCTGGCTCGCCGCCTGCGCCACGTCCGGCTTGGCTCCAGCGGCCGCGCGATTGAGGAGGTCTAAGGCGCCGATCGTGCCGAGCCGGCCGAGCGTGTTGGCCGCCTCGATCTCGACATTAGGTTCCGGGGCTCCGAGTTGCAGCATCGCGATCGATTCCCGTATCGCCTTCTTGACGTCGGGGTCCGGTTCCTTCCCGAGCCGCGCCTGCAGCAAGGGGATGTATTGAAGTTTCTGCGAGTTTCCAAGTTTCACGACCGATGACCGGCGGGCGTCCGGGTCCGGGTCGGCCAGCGCCAGCACGTCCAGTGTCTGGCGAATCGCGCTGCGCAACCGCATGTCCGTGTCGACGGAATTGAGAGCGTTGGGGTCGAGGCGCAGCTCTTTGCCTTGGGCATCGACGAGGATGCCGCCCGTGTCGATGCGGATCGCACGCACGCGGCCCGCGGCGTCCTGCTGATCCTCGAGTAGTACGGGTATCTTTGCCCCGGCGGGCCCCTCGTACCAGTAGATCTCCTCCCGCGACCAGGCGGTCAACGCCTCGCTTGCCACTTTCGACCCGGAGTCAGCCAGCTCGTTGAGCAGCTTCTGACGGGCCGCGCCGTTGCTTTCGAGCGCCTGCACCAGTTCCGCCCGCACGGCGGCATCGGTCGCCGGCAGTTCCGCGGATACCCCCGCGGACGCAACCGCCAATCCGACGACCAAGAGCAGCGGGCGGAGAGCGCCGAAGTGAAATGCCATGAGATAAAAAAGGGGCGGAGATTTGGCTCCGCCCCCCCTTGTTGCAGGTTTCGCGCCGAAATTCCATCCCGGCGGCCGGTCCGCGGCAAGCGGATCCGGTCGTTGCTATTTGGCCGCGAGCTGCGCGTCGAGTTTCGCCAGAAGCCAGGGCTCGCCACGGACCTGGTCGAACGTCTCAAGTATCTTGAACTGACCGTTGGCCTTGGTCTCGCCGATATACACGTTTTTGGTGGCGTGATGATTGTCCTGCATCGTGATCAGGCCACCCACCAGCGGCAGGCCCGAGCCGGTGGCCCCCCAGTAGGTGCGGGCGCCTGGGTAGGAGGAGGGCAGGTACATGCCGGGGGCGCCCGTGACGTCGTCCATCACGCCACCCCACTGGGCGACCCAGCCCGTCGCCGTGTCGCGCAGCCTCCAGAATTCCCACATCGTGTCCGTCGAGGGCTGCCAGACCACGAGCTGCCCGTCGCTCAGGGCCGCCGGCTGCGCTTCGGGGGGCAGCGGCACCGCCGAGAATGCCGACTGCAGGTAGGGATTGGGGGTTTCGAGCGTGACGTAGGTCGTCGGCTGTTCGGCTGGCACCGTGTAGACCGGGGTGCTGTAGCCGTTCGTCGAGATCCATGGGCCGTACTTCCCCGCCTCCTCCGTGTTGACGACGCGCATGAGGGTTTCGACCAGCGAGCCCGAGCTCGGATCTATTTGAGCTTCGGGGCTGAGTTCCTGATTCCAGACGCTGGAGGGCGAGAAGAACGCGGTCCCGGGTGTGGGCACGTAGTAAGGGCTGGGGGCGCCC
>DAISJK010000144.1:0-3607 GCA_036821505.1 Opitutaceae bacterium | reverse complement strand
CGACGCCTTGGCCGGCCTCGTGCCCGATCCCGTGCGCCTGCGCCGCTTCAAGATGGGATTCAATTCTCCCATGGTTGAGTGGTACAATGGCGCGCTCGCTCCGCTCATCCGCCAAGTCGTGAATCATCCCTTGTGGCTAAGCAGTCGATGGTGGGACGGCCCGGCGCTGCGCGACCGCATGCTGGCTAAAACGGATGCCCGGGCCTGGGGCCCGGCCGACTGGGCCGAAACCCTCAATATGTGGACGCGCATCAATCTCGTATTGTGGCAGATTCTTTTCGTCGAGCGCGCCGACGGCCTGGAGATCCTGAAATGAGATTCCTACAGCTATTCCCTTTCTACGCGGAATACGTGGCCGATTTTCACAGGCGGCATCCCGAGGTTGCCGGCCTGCCCTATGCCGAGCAGAATCGTATGCTAGTCGCGGATGGTTACAGCGTCGTGCACATGTTCGCCCGCTATATGGGCAAGAGCTTCGAAACGGCCATCGTCTTCACCGAATTTGAGTCCGCGCAGCGGCAGTGGCTGCGCGAGCAGGGGCTCGAACTGGAGCGGCCGCAGGATTGGCGGCACGAAATCGCCGCTCGCCAGGTGGATGCGTTCAAGCCGGACGTCCTCTACATCACCGAGCCGGTCGGCTTCGACGCACGGTTTCTGGCCCGCCTGAAACACCGTCCACGGCTGATCCTCGGCTGGAAGGCCGCCACTATTCCGCCCGGCACCGACTGGAGAGGTTTCGATATCATGCTGTCGAACTTCGATCTGACCCTCAAGGTCGGGCGCGAGCTCGGCGCGAAAGAGGTTGAATTTTTCACGCCTGGATTTCCGACCGATCTGCGCAAGGAACTGCCGGATGAGCCGAAGTCGCTCGATGTGTCTTTTATCGGAAGCATCAGCTCCGAGCACCCCACCCGCATCCGCTACCTCACCGATCTGGCGAAGTCGCAGCTCACGGGGGAGAACGACTTCTCGCTGGGCTATTATTTGCGCACGGCCGAGCCCGACCTGGTTCCGGTCGGGATTGCCATGCACAATCGCGGCGCGCTTTGGGGCGATGGGATGTTCCGCACGGTCAAAAATTCGCGCATCGTCCTCAACGTGGGCGTGGACCACGCCAAGGGTGAAACCGGCAACATGCGGATGATCGAAGTCGGCGGGCTGGGCTCATTTCTTCTGACCGAATATCAGGACAATATCCGGAAGTATTTCGAGCCGGGCGTGGAGGCCGAGACTTTCGCAAGCCAGGGGGAGCTGGAGGAAAAGATCCGTCATTATATCTCACACCCGGAGGAACGCGAGGCCATCGCCGCCCGCGGCCATGCCCGCTGCCGACGCGACTTCTCGATGGACCGCGCCCGGGACCGTCTGATCGAAATCATCCAGACGCACGTCTCCTGATCGGCTGGTCTATCCCTTACTTTTTCAGATTCAAAACGATGAAGAACGTCGCAGTGATGATGAGGCTCGTGGCCGCCAGCCCGAGCGAGATCATTTTGTGAAACGTTCGGACCTCGGATTCGGATATGAGAATCCGCAAGGAGGCCATCCCGGTCTGGAACTCAAGTTTGCTTACGCATTTCGACTCCAGGTCGCCGAGCCGGGCGTCTAGAATAGGAACAGTAACCATTTCCTTAACGTGAATTTCCTCTTCGATGGCTTCGGCCAAAGCGACGGCCTGGGGCGCAGTGAAACTGGCTTCCTCTAGGATTCTCAACGTCCGACGTTGCATAGTCATAAGTGTGGATTTTGGGGATTGGTTGTCAACCGAGGGGCTGGCCCCTTTGGTGGAGCGCGTTGTCCCCAACGCGCTTGAGCGACCCAGCGGCCGAACCAGCGCGTTGGGGACAACGCGCTCCACCCAGAGGACGCTCGCGGCTACATAAGCCCCTAGACCCTGCGCAAATCGCTTTGAAGGTGCGGGAGCTTCTCGGAGAAGATCGAGCGAAGATCGGATAAGGCGTCGCGCAGGGACTGGCTGCCCGGGGCCACTACGCGCACAATCCAGCCGCCGCGGCGCAGGCGCGTGGCGCCGACCCAGCGGCCGTCGCGGTGCAGGGCGCGCACTTTTTCCCATACGCAGTCATCGGGCGCGAGCTTCTGCGAGATTATCACAATAGTGGCGAACCAGGCCTCGGCTCCGCCATGGAGCGCGGCGCGGCGCGCCAGCGCGGCTCCGGAGCCTGCAAGCCGTTCGCGCAGGATGAGCTCTTCCGCATGGGTGACGCTCAGGGTCAGCTTGAGATCGCGCCAGGCCCATAGTTCGCCGCGGCCGGCGCGGCCCGGCGCAAGGGCTTCGACAAAATATGCTTCGGCGCCGTCGGCCACACGGATGCGCGTGGTTTGCGCATAGTCGCTTTCGCGATGGGGAAAAAGAGGCTCGGACGCGTACTCCAGCCAGCCGTCCGGCTCCACGGAAAAATCCTGGCGGCATTCCGCGACGCCGTTTTCCATCATGAACGCGCGCGTGGCCGCCGGAGTCATCACCAGCAGCGCGGCGCCGGGCCCGACGCGCACGTCGAGAGCGAGCCGATCGCCGGCGAGGATTCCGGCCGTGGGATTGACCACGCGCACTTGGAGGACGCGGCCATCCCAATAGGGTTTGCCGATATGAAACGGCGCGCGGAACGACTGCCCGGCCAGCGCGGTTTGGCCGTCGGGCCGGAGCGCAGCCTCCATGTGGAGATGGCCGTGCAGGCCGGCGGATGGCGGAGATGAGGTCACGCCGGCCGCGCCTTGCCCGTGGCAAAAAGGACCTGACGCTCGATCCATGCTATCACCTGATCGAGGTTATGCTCGCGCTTGAGGTCGCAGAAAATGAAAGGCCGGCCGTCGCGCATGAGCTTCGAATCGCGCTCCATGACCGCGAGATCGGCTCCGACATGAGGAGCGAGGTCGATTTTATTGATGATCATCAGATCGCTGAAGCGGATGGCGGGCCCGCCCTTGCGCGGAATCTTGTCTCCTTCGGCCACGTCGATGACATAGATAAACGCATCCACGAGTTCCGGTGAAAACGTGGCCGACAGGTTATCGCCGCCACTTTCCACAAGGATGAGCTGGAGCTTGGGGAATCGAAGCTCCAGGCCGCGCACGGCCTGCTCGTTCATGGTCGTGTCGTCGCGAATCGCGGTGTGCGGGCAGCCGCCCGTTTCGACGCCGACGATCCGGTCGGGCGGCAGCGCGCCGCTGCGGGCGAGGAATTGCGCGTCTTCCAGGGTGTAGATGTCGTTGGTCACGACCGCCATGTCGTAGCGGTCGCGCAGCTTCTGACACAGCCGCAGACAGAGCATGGTCTTGCCGGAGCCGACGGGGCCGCCGATGCCGATGCGCGGGGGGCGGCTCATGAGATGAACAGCCGGAAGCCGGCCGATTCGTGCCGGGCGGCGGCGATGTCCCACCAGGGATTCCAAGCGCCGATTTCATCCGAATCGATTGCCAGCGCCTCAAAGACGAGCGCCGGCGTGAGACTGAGCGCCTCGGCGATCAGCGCCTGGGCGGCGTTCTGCCCCAGGCGGAGCAGCTTGACGGCGGCGGCCACCACGCCGGCTGTGGTCGAATACACTAGGGCGGCGAGCACGGCTTCGCGCGGCGCCCCCATCATGCGTCC
>DAISJK010000143.1:0-3609 GCA_036821505.1 Opitutaceae bacterium | reverse complement strand
CGCCTCCCAGTTGCTGTAACGATTATGCTTCTCCACCCAGGACTCGATCGTCGGGAAGGCATAATGCTCCATCTCGTGCCGCAGGCGGCCCGAACGGCCCTGCAACACGACGTGCTCGTGCACTTCGTTGTCGCCGGAATCGGTGGCTTCGACCCCCTCGAATTGTTCGTAACGGCCGAGGCGGTGCCGAAAAAAACGCAAATTCCAGCTCGGATAATAGCCGCAATGCATCAGCCATCCTCCGAGAAACCAGAATCGGCGGTTGACGTAGTAGCCGTCGGCGTCGGGCGCGGCCAGGACACGCTGGAGTTCATCCGCAAGCTCGGGCGTGATTCGCTCGTCCGCATCCAGGATGAACACCCATTCGTGCCGCCAAGGGAGGTGTTCCAACGCCCAGTTCTTTTTTTTCGGCAGCCGTCCGTTCCAGCGAAAATCGACCACCGAAGCCCCGCATTCTTTGGCGATCTCGGGTGTGCCATCGGCGCTGCACGAGTCAACGACGACGATTTCGTCGGCGAACCGCGCCGATTCCACGCATGCGCGGATGTTGTCCCGCTCATTCTTGGTGGGAATCAGGATGGAGATGGGGCAGGGCACGGGAACCGTCCGCTAAACATGGGCTGGGGTGGAGGAAGAGGCATGTTGCAATTCCGCATAGCGCACGGCGGCGAAGAACAGGAGCCACCAGGTCAGCACGACCGAGGTGTTGCCGAATGGAAATTCGACCCAGGCATAGAGGAGGACGATTCCGCACCCGGTGAGCAGATACTTCGGCAGAGGGCTGCGAGGAGGGCGTCTCCTGAGTGCCCGCAGCGGCACCAGCGCGCAGAGGCCGAGCACCGCTGTTCCAACCAAGCCATGCTCGGCGACGGATTGGAGCCAGTCGTTGTGCGCGTCCACGTAACGCACCGGCAGGTGGTCGATCGGTCCTATGTCTTGCGAGTTATAGAATTCGAAGACCTTGGGGTAGGACGCCATGCCCCAGCCGAACCAGAGCCGATCGCGGGCCATGCGCCAGGTGTCGCGGTAGAGAACCGGCCGTCCGACGGCTCCGCTGCGGATGGCCTCGTTGGACAGCTCCCATTTGGTCTTGGCGATGCGGACCGCGATCATGTCCTGCGCGATGTACAGGATGCCCGCGACGCCGATCAAGACCGCGGCCAAGGCGCCCACAAGCGGCAGAGCAACCGACTCCTTGTATTGACGGCGCTGGCGGATGAACCGCGCAGTCCCGTGCAAAAGGGCGCCCCCCAGCAGGCCGGCTTGTAAGACGGTGCAGGAGCGCGATCCGCTTAGCGGCACCGTCGCGGCCAGAAGCAGGATCGCCACCAAGCCCCCCAGGATGGGGCTGTGAAGCAAATCGCGCCTTCCCTCTTGCCGCAGGGCGAAGTGCCAGACCAGGCCGATGCATGCCGTCGTCATCAGGATCGTGAAAGCGCCCCAATGATTGTGATAGACGAAGCTCGAGAAAAAATAAGGCTGCTGAACGGTCGCAAGCCCGAAAAAGGGGCCGGTGGAACCCACGAGCTTCTGCAAGGTGCCGAAGATCGCCAGGACGATCGTGTTGGCGCAAATCACCTGCAAGAGAGCGCGGAGCGCGCTGCGCCTTCGGACGATCCAGGCGAGATTGAAGCAGGACAGATACATCCCGTCGAAAAGCCAGAGTGCCTGCAATGAAAGGGCCGGGATGGCGGCGCCCGGCTTCCAAAGCGGCACCTGATTTATAGCGTAGTAACTTCCCGAGGTGAACCGAATCTCGCGCAAATTGGGGGTCAAACAGGAGATAAGCACGAGCAGATTAAAAACCGCCAGCGGGGCGAGCCATCCGAGTCTCCGCCAGTCAACATGGGAGCGGGACTTGGCCGAGCGCATCGCGGCCACGGCCAAAACGGCGCCGAGGGCGCCCCAGCCGGCCAGGAATTGCCGCACGATGGGATCGTTGCCGCCGAACCCCCAAGTCGCGCCGATAAAAAAGATCCCGACATGAAAAAGCACGGCGGTCTCCAAATCGAAGGACCTCCGGAGAGAGGAGGAAGATTTCCGCTTCATGCGCGCAGCAGTCCGTAGAACTCGGCCAGAACCCGTGCCGGGCGATCCCAGGAATATTCGCGCCGCACCCATTCGCGCGCGCCCGCGCCGCGCTGACGCAGCCGCTCGGGGCCTTCAGCCAAGGCGGTCCGCAGCGCCGCTGGATAATCGGCCCAAGGGACGCACCACCCGCCGCCATTTCCGTTGAGAGCGGCCCAGGGCGTCGTGTCGGTTACAAGCGCGGGAACGCCGTGAGCCAGAGCCTCCGCGATCGCCATGCCGAAATTCTCGTTGTGCGAGGGGAGAAGGAAGAGGGATGCCGCGCCGTAGGGCGGAGGCCGTCCAGCGCCGGAAAAGGCGGCGACGCGTCCGGCGCCGATCCCGTTCCGGACATAGTTATCGAGCATTTCCGGAGTATACTCCTCCGGGATGCCGGCGAGCAAGAGCAGCCAGTCGCGCGGCGCCTGCTCCAGCCAAAGGTCGATCAGCTCCAGCAACCGCTTCTTGTGATGGAAACGCGAATAAAACAGGGCTATGGGTCGTCGTCCGCCATCGTCCAGCGTTTCGTTCCAATGCCGCGCGGACTCCTCGATTTCAGCGGCAGAAGGAATATTGACGCCGTTGGGCGTGACGCAGACGGGCTGGGAAAAGCCGAGGTTGCGGATCTCGTCCGCTTCTTGCCCGCTGGTCGCATGCCAGCCGCTGACGCCTTCGAGCGCTCCGGGGTGCACCAGATGCCGGGCGAGCCGTTTGCGCCAGCGATGATGGTGCCAAGCCCAGGACCCCATCATGCCGCGGGGAGAGACCACCAGAGGCGTCTGTGTGCGACGAGCGGTCGCGTGGGCATAGTGCAGCGTGCGCAACCAGATCGAATGATGATGCACGATCTCGGGCTCGGATCGGCTCATCCATCGGCTCATTCCGGAGGAGCGGCAGAACTGCAACGGCCAGTCGCGGCGGAACCGGCGCACCGTGAGATTGCCGTCGGATTGGCTGCTCTCTTCGGCGAGCTCGGTCGCCAGCAGGTCCACCTGGTTTCCAGCGCGAGCCAGAGCGGCCGAAAGCTCGTATGCAGACTTGCTCGGGCCGCCGTGCCGCTGTTCCAGGCTGGGTACGATCTGACAAAGCTTCATGGGGTCGGTCGAGCAGAGTTGGCCCTCGAGTCGCCGCTTACAAGCCGGCTCAGTTCGTTCAGAAGCGCCCGCGCGCAGGCCGGATAGTCATATTTACGTGTGTGCTCCTGGGCCCGCCCGGCCATCGCCTGCCTGCGCGCAGGATCGATAAGAAGCGCCTGCAAAGCATCCGCCAGCCGAACCTCGGCATCCGGAGCGCGGTGATCGAAGACCCATCCAGTGTCACCGTCTCGAACCAATTCGCCGAAGCATGCAAGCGCCGATACGACCGGCGCGCAACCCGCAGCCATCGCCTCCGCCACCGCCACTCCGAAAGTTTCGCCCTTTTCGGCCACGCTCGGGTAGCAAAAAATATCGATCGACCCATAAATCCGCGCGAGCTTGGCTGAATCGAATTCCGGCGGCGCCAAAACCAGCCGCGCGCCCAGGGGGGGGCCGAATTCCGCTC
>DAISJK010000142.1:0-3645 GCA_036821505.1 Opitutaceae bacterium | reverse complement strand
CACCTGCTGGGCCGCGATGATGGCCAGGCCGTTGCGCGGGCATCGCCGGGACCTTGTACTGCTGCACGGACAGCGCGCGGTCGAACTCGGCCGCGGTGCCGCTGGCCGTCACGTCCAGGCCGTCTGGGTAGACACTGGTGGCGATGCCGTACTTGTTGAGGTAGCTCTGCAGCGCCGTGATCGTGGCTGTGGTCTGGCCGTAGCGCGCGGCGAACTGGGCCACGGTCAGATCGGGGGCGTAACCCCGCTCGACGGCCGATTCCAGGCTGAACAGATTACGCCCCCGCAGGATGAACGAGACGATTTCCGGAGATTTATTGCGATCGACCTCGTGTGGCAGACCAGCGGGCCGCTCTGGCGGCGCCGGTTTCTCGGCGCCGTCGGTCCTTGGGACGAAACGCTTCCGAGCTGGCAGGACTGGGATTTTCATGTGCGAGCGCTTCTGCTCAGGCCTCGTTACGTGAAGGTGGATTGCATCGATTACTATAACCGCCGTGCATTTGGGCCGGATGACGGCCCGCACGAAAGCGGTCAATCCGCCAAGATCAGCGCCTGGTCGGAGCGAGATCCCATCCATTTGCGCTCTCGTGAGCGGCTCTTTGAGCGCGCGTTCGACGAGACACGCCGCGCGGGCCTCTGCGACGAATCATTGGCCGTGAATTTTGCGGGGCTTTTTTATTGGCTCGCGGACAGATGGCTTTACGTGCCGAGCCGGCGCGATGCCCTCCGTGTTTGGCGCCAGTGCTATGCCAGGAGGCTCGTGGGTTGGCGGCGCTACGCCGTGGGGTTTTGCATCCTCAGCCTGTATGGATTCCGGGGATCTTTTAAGATAAGGAAACGCATCGAACGGTCATGGCCCAGGGCCTTGTCCCATGCGGGCTCGGAAACGCTCTTCCGCACGCCGGCAGGCTCCAATCTGCGTGCGTCGGTCACCTCGGCATCGGCCCCATGAGCGAATCCATCCCCAAGCGGATCGTCCAAACTGGGAAAAGCTCCGACCTGCGGCCGCGCGACGCGGCTTCGGCCGCGGGTCTCCAATCCCTCAACCCCGATTTCGACTACGCCTTCTTCGATGATTCGGCCGTGACGAGTTTCATCGATCGCCAGGACTCGGTTTACCGGGAGGCCTTCCGAAGCTTCCCCTTTCCCATTCAGCGCTTCGATTTCTTCCGTTATCTCGCTATCTACGAATCCGGCGGCTTCTACTTCGACCTCGATGTTTTTCTGGGCCGGCCCCTGGCCCCGCTCCTGTCCCAGCGTTGCGTGTTTTCGTTCGAGGAATTGACGCTCAATCGCTACCTCTGGGAAAAGCATGGTCTCGCCTTCGAAATCGGAAACTACGCCTTCGGCTCGGTGCCCCGGCATCCGTTTCTGAAAGCGGTCATCGACAATTGCGTCCGAGCCCTGCGGGATCCCGCCTGGGTGCGGCCCATGCTTGTCGCCGTGCCCCGACTCTTCCGTTCCGATTACGCTGTGTTCAACACCACCGGCCCCGGGCTTTTGACCCGCACCCTGGCGGAAAATCCGCACCTGACGCGCGACGTGACGATCCTCATGCCATCCGATCCCGGAAACCAGGCCCACTGGCACAATTTTGGGACGTACGGAATCCACCTGATGGAGCATACGTGGCGGGGAACCCCGCATCCCGTGAGGAAGCGCCTCTTCGCCTTGTGGCGCCGTCGGAGCGATCGCAGGATGCGGGAAGAGATCGCCGCCCGGGGCACCCTGATGCCCCCCGATCACACCTTTTGCTGCGCCTGACCAACCGGATGCCCTCTCTCCTTCTTCCCTACTATCACCTCGTGAGCGACGAGGAGGTGCCGCACGTCCGTCACCTCTATCGCTACCGAAACGCGGCCGCCTTCGCCCGGGATATCGACTATTTTCTCACCCGCCACTCCCCGATCGGCCTGGGAGATCTCGCGGCGCACGTCCGCGAAGGCCGGCCGCTGCCTGAGCGTGCGTTCCTGCCCACCTTCGACGACGGGCTTCGCGAGATGAACGATGTCGTCGCGCCCATCCTCGCGGCCAAGGGCGTTCGCGGCGTTTTCTTCCTCAACACCTCGACACTCGACAACCGCGAACTCGGGCTGCACCAAAAGATCAGCCTCATCTTGGAAGAGCACGAATGGCTCGAGACGACTTTCCCGCTCCGCGAAGCGCGCGCACTTCTGGCAGCGGAAGGCGTCGATGGCGCCGACTTTCCGACGGCCTTGAAATCTATCCCCTGGCGTAGCCGCACCGCGGTCGATCGGATCGCCGCTCTCTGCGGCCTCGATTTCGGGGCCTATCTGCGCAAGACGCGCCCCTATCTCACGACGGAGCAGGTTCGGCGAATGCTTGCCCAGGGCATGGAAATCGGCGCCCACAGCGTCGATCATCCGCGCTACGCCGAAATCGGGCTCGCCGAGCAGATCCGGCAGACGGAATCGAGCCTGCAGGAGTTGGTCGAGCGGTTCTCTCCCTCCTGCCGAGCCTTCGCTTTCCCCCACTCGGATGCCGGAGTCTCTCCGGCATTTTTTCGGCATATCTTCGAGCGTTCCGGCATCGACATCACATTCGGCACGCGGGGCATGATCGAAGACTCGCAGCGCGGCCATTTCCAACGGTTCAGCATGGAAAAAGTCTCCGGTCCGGCCGGCCGCATCCTCCTTCACTACCGCGCCCGGGCGTGCTTGAGACGCCTGCGCGGCAGAGGCGCCGTCCAGCACGCTTAACCCGCCCCGGCCATGTCACGCCCCACAATCGCCGCGGTCATTCCCGCCTACAATCGCGCCGCCCTCATCGCGCGCGCGATCGAAAGCGCACTCGGGCAGACCCGCGCCGCGGACGAGATCATCGTCGTGGACGACGGCTCGACCGACGGGACGGCTAAAATTTGCCGCGGCTTCGAGCCCCGGATCCGCTACGTCCGCCAAGACAACGGCGGCGCCTCATCCGCGCGCAACCGCGGCGTCCACGAAGCGCGATCCGATTGGATCGCTTTCCTCGATTCCGACGACTATTGGACCCCGATCCACCTGGAAAAGATGACTGCCGCGATCGAGACCACGAACGGAAGAGCCGACCTCTATTTTTGCGACATGCGCATGCCGGCGGGAAGCAAAGCGGAAACGCTCTGGCAGATGATCGGTTTCCGCGTCGCGGGGGAAACTGAGCTTCGGGATGACGGCGCCGAATGGATGCTCGCGCCACGCCAGCCGACCATGCTCCAAGCCAGCGTCATCCGAAAGCGGCGCTGGGAGGAAATCGGCGGTTTGAAACTCGATCATCGGCTGCTCCATGACACCGACGCTTTCTGCGAGCTGGGCCTCGGCGGCCCGGTCTGCGCGGCCAATCACCTCGGCTGCGTCCAGACGGCCGATGCCGACGCCGATGGCCGTCTGACCGTGTTGGTTCCGACCGAATCGAAGGCATTTTGGATAGAGTCGATCGCCCTCTGGGGCGGCCTGCTCCGCGATCCGCGCCTGCGGCTGGCTCGCCACCGCTCCGCGGTGCGCCGGAAGCTGGCCAACAGTTACTGGCGCATTTTCCGAATCTCGTGGCGCGACGGCAAGGCCGCCGCCGCCCTGGGTCACGCCGCCCGCGCCGCCGCCGTTTCGCCGAGCTTCGTCTGCCTCGCGCTGCTGCGCGGCACCAGCC
>DAISJK010000141.1:0-3653 GCA_036821505.1 Opitutaceae bacterium | reverse complement strand
AATGTTCAGAAGCTTTTCGGCGACTGGGGAATCACTTTCGACCAGGTGAAGACCGGGAAATTCGCGGACGCGATGGGGATCGCGCGGCCCAAGACTCCGGAGGAGATGGCCGTGCTGCAGCGGCTGATCGATTGGATTTACGCGCGGTTTCTCGACAAGGTGGCCGAAGGGCGGCATCTGGACCGCTCCTACGTCGCGGGCATCGCGCAGGGCCGGGTTTGGTCCGGCGTCGAAGCCAAGCAGCTCCATTTGGTGGACGAACTGGGCGGCTTGAGCCGGGCAATCAGCTACGCGGCAAAAAAGGGCGGGCTTGAGGGTAGCTTTCGCCTGATTGAATATCCGCAAAAGAAAGATCTGGCGGAGGCCTTGGGCGAATTTGTCGGCAAGATGAACCCGGATACCCGGGCGCTCACCCAGGGCCTCGCAGGACAGGTTGAGGGACGCATCGAGACCGGCCTGGAACCCCTGACGAGCCTGAATGATCCCGACGGGGTCTATGCCCGGCTGCCTTTGGATTTAACCCTTCGATAAGCGGATCGATCCCATGCCCGCGCTCAAGCGAGACTGTGCCGCAACCGCCATCCCTTCGGGCGAGCCGGCGACCTTGATCAAGGGAGACGAGGTCCAAATCGCCCAGACTCTTGGCGGCAATGTGACCGTGCGCACGGATCGCGGGCTGTTTCGGATAGCGGGGGAGCACGCGGATGCGATCGAGGGATTCGAAGCCGCGCCGGCGGAAGTCTCGGCGAAGGATGGCGTTTTCGGCGAGCCCGCGGTGTGGGACGCCTTGCGCACGTGTTTCGATCCGGAGATTCCAGTGAACATCGTGGATCTCGGCCTGGTTTACGATCTGGCCATCGAACCTGCTCCTGCCGGCGGAAACATCGTGGATGTGAAGATGACGCTGACCGCCCAAGGCTGCGGCATGGGTCCGGCGATTGCCGAAGACGCGCGCCGCAAGATCGCCGCGCTTCCGACTGTGGAGGCGGCGCGGGTGCACATCGTATGGGACCCCGTCTGGACGCCGCACATGATTTCACCGGCGGGCCGCAAGGCGCTGGGGTTGGAGTAGGCAGCCGGGTCGAGATTTTGAGTTGACTCGCTCCTATTTAATCTACTTTGTAGTACAAATGACTGAAAAACCCTTGGGCGAATTCGAGCAAGTCGTCCTTCTTGCCGTCCTGCGCCTCGGCGACAAGGCCTATGGAGTCACGATCCGTGAGGAGATCGCCGTCAAAACGGGCCGCGATCCCTCTCCCGGCGCGCTCTACACCACGCTCGCCCGGCTGGAGGACAAGGGCATGCTCAAATCGCGTCTGAGCGACCCTACGCCTGACCGCGGCGGACGCGCAAAACGGTTTATGAAGCTCACCGCCGGCGGAATCGACGCCGTCGTCCGCGCGCAGCGCGCCTACCAGAATCTGCTTCACGGGGTGCCTCTCCCCGGCATGGCCCATGGATAAAGGCAGACTAGCGGAATGGATCCTCACGCTGGCGATGGAGCCGGCGAAAGCGGCGTCCGTGATCGGCGATCTGCAAGAAACCGGCGCTTCGCGCGACGCCGGCTGGTTTTGGTCGAATGTTTTCCAAACGCTGGCTGCGACCGTTTGGAACGACATCAAGACTCAGCCGCTCTTTGTCGTGGGACTCGCCGCCCGCGGGGCGCTGCTGTTGTGCGCCTTCCTGCTTTCCGTCTTTTATGCCCGCGGGTTCATTTTCGGCTTCGTGAGAGCTACGGCTTCCCATTCGCATCTTGCCCATCACCCCAAGGAGTGGTTGTGGCCGGCCATGCGCGGGATCTCGCTCCTGGCCACATTTTATGTCGGCCGGTGGACCGCCCGGCGCTCCTTGGGCAGGGTTATCTTCGCCTGCGCCGCAATGGCGATGGTCTATCCGTTCGTTTACTACGGATTTACCGTCCTATGGAAAGAGTGGCCCTCGCTCCTCACGCACAGGGAGCTAACAATGCCTCCTTTTTGGAATTTTTGGTACCATTGGCGGGAAGCCGGTTTTTATCTGGCTTTTCTCGTGGGAGCGCTCCTCGTGCGTCGCCGCTGGCAAATCGCCCGCGCAGCTTGACACCGGAAATGTCGACGAAAGCGATCGACTGCCACGTCCACCTCTATCCACCCGAGGTCAATCGGGATCCGGCGAAATGGGCTGCTGCGGAGCGGGAGCAGCACTGGGCCGCGCTCTGTACCCGCAGGCGCCGGGACGGGCGGCCTGTGCAATCGTTTCCGGAACTCGGGGAACTTTTAAGGGCGATGGATGAAGCCGGAGTCGAGCGCGCGGTTCTTCTCGGATGGTACTGGCAAAATTCCGCCAACTGCGCGCGCCAAAATCGTTTTTACGCCGAATGCGTAAAATCCCATCCCGATCGGCTTGCGGCTTTCGCCGCGCTCCAGCCCGCGGCGGGCGAGGATGAGGTTTGCGGCGAAACAGAGCGGGCGCGCGATCAAGGGTTGATCGGATTGGGAGAACTCTCGCCGGCTTCGCAGGGCTACCGGGCGGATCACCCGGGATTTCGGGCCGCGCTGGCGCGTGCGGCTCAATGGGGCTGGCCCGTCAATTTGCATGTCACGGATCCCCGAGGCAAACCCTACCCGGGCAGGGTGGAAACTCCGCTTGAGGAATTTCTCGCACTGGCCGACGCATTTCCCGAAACGACCTTTATTCTTTCACACTGGGGCGGCCTGCTTCCCCTGCGCCTGCCCGCCGCCGCGGCGAGGCCGAATATCTATTACGACACGGCCGCTTCCCCCTTGCTTTACGGCACGGACGTGTGGACCGAATTCACCGGCGCAACCGGCTTCGACCGGGTTCTCTTCGGCTCCGATCATCCCTTGAACCTGTATCCGAAGGATGAATGCGGGCCGAGCCTCGCGCGTTTTGTCGGGGAGGCCGGGCGCCACCTGCCCGAAGCGGCGCGCGCGGCGGTGCTGCGCGGGAACGCCGAACGGATTCTGGCGTTGCCTGTGGATTTTCAAGATTGCCAAGATCGCAAAAATCTCGCGGGCTGACCCGCCCAACCCCAACCGATGCCGCTTTTTTCAGCCCTTTTCGCGCGCCGCGGATGCATCGTGACGGGAGCCGTTTTGCCTTTGGCGCTCGCCTGCCTGACTCCGATGCGGGCGCAGGAGCCGATCGTCGCCGGCACCATGCCCGAGGACCAATTGCCGGAGTTGAACGTCCTTATCGAGTCGGCGCTGCGGCAGTCGCCGACCATGGTCACCCAGGAAATCGCGATCGCGCAGGCTCAGGCGGGCCTCCTGCAGGCCGACTCGAGCTTCTGGCCCCAGATCAACGGAGGGGTGGGCTACACCCGTGGCCGCGAGAAAGTGACGACGAACAACGGGGTGCCCACGCCCAACGACTTCGATTACTCGGGTTCCATCAATTACAACCTCGGCATCAGCCAGAACCTTTTTCAATGGGGCG
Source organism: Opitutaceae bacterium (assembly GCA_036821505.1). Taxonomy (GTDB): domain Bacteria; phylum Verrucomicrobiota; class Verrucomicrobiia; order Opitutales; family Opitutaceae; genus Palsa-1447. The sequence continues at coordinate 215 of DAISJK010000141.1, read as the reverse complement.
CCTTGGTGGACCGCGCGAAAGTCGCCAGAATCGGCCTGATGATGTCGCAAAAGCAATATGCGGAGGGCTACCGCAGTCTTGTATTGCAGATCCGCGCCCAGTTCCTCGCGTTGATCTCGGCCAAAAGCCAACTGCGCACGAGCGAATTCAACCTCAAGCTGCTCAAGGACACCCTGGCGGTGGCTGAAGAAAAACTTCGGAGCGGAATCATTCCC
>DAISJK010000140.1:0-3672 GCA_036821505.1 Opitutaceae bacterium | reverse complement strand
AGCCGCGCCGTGCGTACGCGCGGCGCAAGTCGCATGGCAGCCGGTTTCGGCCGAAGAGCTGGCCGGTCGGACTTCCACCCTCGCACCCGACGCGCCGGCGGAGGTGATCTTCGGGACTATCGACGTGGACGATCGGAATTATCCGTACAAGCGGCGCACCAGCCAATATATCCGCTTCAAGATCTACGATCCGGAGAAGGCCGCATCAGTCACGCGCATCTCGGCTCTGACCCTCTCGGTAGACGGCGGTACGCTCAACGATGTCGAAATTCACGCGCGCCTGACCCTGCCCGATGGCACGTCGAGGGAGTTCGGCAAGGAATCGATTCAAACAAGATCGGTCGAAAAAGCGGGCGTTGAGCAATCGTGGCTGCAGCGCTTGCTGCCTTCGCAGGGCCTCGCGGTCGATGAAAAATTTCTGGCGGTGAGCGGGATCGAAGCCGGCGCCATCATCGATTACCAGGTTACCAACACCGCGTATCCGCCGCCCTTGTTTTTCGCGTATAACTTGCAGCGGCTCAATATTCCGGTGCGAAAGGTGACCTACCGGCACCGGCTCTCGGGCAGCTCCGAACTGATCCCGCGCGTCGTCATGCTTAATGGCGGCAACACTCAGGCCTCATTTAAATTCGACCCGGACAAGCATTTGGTGACCGTCACCGGGCAGAACCTGCCGGGCCTGGTCGATGAGCCTTTTGCCGCTCCTATATTCGATCGTTCGCTCACGGTGTTTGGCAGCTATAGCCAGCGCAATCTCGTGGTGATCCCACGCGATCCCACCATCGAGCATGACGTCAGTTTGAACCGTGAAGACGGCCCTTGGGCGGGTTACGCCACCCTGAATTCGGTGATTGGATTTTATGCCACACGGCCGGATCCCGAGGTGCGAAAGCTCGCGGCCCAGCTCACGGCCACCGCCGACTCCGACGCGGGAAAAGCGCGATCGATCCACAATTACGTTCATGCCCTCTATCTGCGTTTTCTGCGCGACGGGAAGGCCAACCTCGCTGCACCGACTATGTTCGCATACGCGCCGTTGGGCGATGTCATTTCGTTCGACAAGCATTCCGACGTTCACATCGGACCCTTGGATTTCATCTGGCTTGCCCTCGCCCTGGACCGGGCCGCCGGGCTGGATGCCCAGGCCATTCTGCTCCCCAACCGCACGAGGGTCAGTTTCAGTCCCGATGCCGTTGTCGATATGTTCCTGCCGGATGTGTGTCTGCGAGTAAAAATCGGCGATGAATGGATGTTCTCCCTGCCCGAGACTCCGACCCCGATGCCGTTCGGCCGCCTGCCCTGGTTCAATCAGGGCCAGCTCGGATTGATCGTGCAGGATGGAAAACAGGAATTCATCGAAATCCCCAATTCTTCGGCGGACCAATCGGTCATCGCCAATACAGGCGCTTTTCAGCTCGACCCGGACGGAGGACTGAGCGGGACGGCCAAGCGCGTGCTCACCGGGGAGCCGGCCTTTCTGCTGCGAGAGCGCATGCGCATGGCGAATGACGGAAGGCGCCATAATATTTTGGAGCGTTTCCTCAAAGCGGATTTTGAATCCGCCGACGTGACTCTGACCGGATTTTCGGGAGCCGACGACCTCGATGCTCCCTTGGAACTCGATTATGAGCTGCATTGGGCGGACTTCGCCGAGACGACCAAAAGCCGGCTGATCTTTCGCCCATCGGTCTTCCATGGGCTCTCCCCGTCGCCCTTCGCGTCGGATCAGCGCGTCGGCGCCGTCCAATTTCCTTACTCTTGGAAAGAAACCGACGATCTTTCGCTGCAGTTGCCCGCCGGCTACAAGCTTGAGTCTCCTTCCGCGCCCCAGTCGATGCCCGGCGACGTGCTTGGCTACCGCATCGGGCTCCCCTATCGGCCGGCCAAAGGCGTGATCAATTTGCGCCGGGAATTCATCTCAAATCTGTCGGGAGTTCCGCTCAAGTTATATCCCCGCTTGAAAGGCTGGTATGACAACGTCGCCCAGAATGACGGGCACGAACTCGTGGCCGTCCAGTCCGCCCGATGAAAGGGCTCCTCGCGCACGGCTTCGACGCGCTGCGCCGCATTGTCCAGCTCGGGTGTTTGCTGCTTGCTCCCGCTCTGTCCGCCGCCACCGCCCCCGACTGGGTGCTTGCGAGCGTGGCAGAGAACGATTCCGGCTGGGGCCAGCGCGAAGCGGCGCTCGTGCTTCTCAACTCCAATCAGGTTAGCTATCTCCCGGGCGGCGGGATGCGGGGAACCAAGCGTGTCGTGATGCGAGTCATCGCCGGGGACGCCGTTGCCTCGAACGGTATTTTTTATAATCCAAATACCGATCGAATCCTGTCCTGCCGGGCATGGACCCTTTCCGCGGACGGACGGAAAACCAAGGAATACAGCGGGAGAGATTTCACCGACAGCATCCTGATGTATAATCAATATTTCTGGGATGCGCGTCGCGTCCTCGGGTTTGACGGCACCGGCAAGGTGGACATCGGCGGAATCATAGCCTGGGAAATCCAGGCCGAATTCCACGATGGCGTCGGTGACGCAAGCATGGTTTTTCTGCCTTCACGGCCGCCGGTCCGCGTCCTTCGCTCGACCTTCGAAGTAATCCCGGAGCCGGGCGCACGGCTCGAATGGTTTGCCACGAACGAGCGGCTGCGCTCACCGGCGCCCGGCGGCGAACCCGGCTCGCTGCGATGGGATCTGTCGCGCTTGACGCCCGTTGCGATCGCGGGCACGCCGAGCGCATTCATACCCGACCCGCTGGAGGTTTCGGTGCGGTGCAGGCCGGCAGCTAGCGCTCCATTGACCTGGAATGATATTTCGCAATTGGCCGCGCAGATCATGGACCCGCGCGTGGACGCCGGCGGCGCGGTCAAAGCCCAAGCCGAAGCGCTGGTCGCCGGCATGACCGGCCGATGGCAGCGGATCCGCGCTCTGACGGAATTTGTTCAAAAGCAGATCGTGTATCTGGCGATCACCCTGGACCGCGACAATCTCGCGGGCTATCGGCCCCATCCCGCGGCCAGTGTCCTTCAAAATCGCTACGGCGACTGCAAAGACAAGGCTACGCTGCTCGTTTCAATGCTCCGCGCCATCGGCGAAGACGGGCGGATCGTGATCCTGGTGAACGGCGATCCTCGCGCAGTCAGCTCGGACTGGCCTTCCGCGGACTTCAACCATGCGATCACCGCCATTCCGGCCGATGCCGGCGTCCCCGCGTCGTGGCCCGTGGTCGACGCCGGCGAGTCGGGCAGGTTTGTGATTTTCGATCCAACCGATCCGGCGACGCCCTTGGGCGTCCTCAGCCAGGGAGACCAGGGCGGATATGGTCTCATTGTGGCGGCCGAAAAGGGAGCGCTGGTCCGCCTGCCGACCAGCGATCCCGATTCCTCCGGGCTCGTTCGCCGTGTCACGGCTTCGGTGGACGCCTACGGAAATCTGCAGGCATCGGTGGATGAAACCCGCCGGGGATTATCCGCGGCCGATGCTTACTCGTCCCGGTTCATCCGGTCCCGGCAGCAATTCTCGGATCTGCTCAAAACGAGGGTGCACAAGAACTGCCCCTTGGCCCAATCTTTGGAATGGTCGGATGATTGGAAGCCCGCGTCAGCCCGTTATGAGCTCCATTTTGGCTTCAAAGCCGCCAGATACGGTCGCCTCATGTCCAACGGGCTGATGTTG
>DAISJK010000139.1:0-3708 GCA_036821505.1 Opitutaceae bacterium | reverse complement strand
GCGAAAGCGGAAAACATGGACAAACAATCAAGCGACGATCGCCTGGCCTCCGGCCTTCTCGATCTTCGCCTTGGCCGACTCCGAAAATTTCGCCGCGGTCACTTTGAACGCGCGGCTGATCTCACCGTCGCCCAGGACCTTGACGCTGGTTTCGCCGCGGCGGATCAGTCCCGCCTCGGCCAGGACGCCGGCGTCGATCTCCGCCACCTTCTTGGGCAGATCGGACAAGTCGCCGACATTGATCACGGCGTAGGATACGCGGAAATTCGCATTGTTGAAGCCGCGATGCGGAAGCTTGCGGTAAAGCGGCATCTGCCCGCCCTCGAAGCCGGGGCGGATGCTGCCGCCGGAGCGCGCGGTCTGGCCCTTGCCGCCGCGGCCGGACGTCTTGCCGTGACCGCCGCCCTCGCCGCAGCCGACCCGCTTTTTGCGGTGCACGGCGCCGGCGACGTTTTTCAATTCGTGAAGTTTCATGTTACGACTTGCGCGCCTTGGTGAAATCCTCGGCGAGGCGCAATTGCTTGAGCGCATCCACCGTGGCGTTGACGACCGCGATGTGGTTATTGGACCCCATTGATTTGGTGAGCACGTTCTTGACCCCGGCCGCTTCGAGCACGGCGCGGACGCCGCCGCCGGCTATCAAGCCGGTGCCGGGCGAAGCCGGCTTGAGCAGCACCCGGCCGCCGTCGAACTGGCCGAGCACGTCGTGCGGAATGGTGTCTCCGCGCAGCTTGATGTGTATAAAATGCTTCTTCGCATGCTCCGTCCCCTTCTTGATCGCCTCGGGCACTTCATTGGCCTTGCCGTAGCCGACCCCGATCCTGCCCTTCTGGTCGCCAACGACGACGAGCGCGGCAAAGCTGAAGCGCCGGCCGCCTTTGACCACCTTGGCGCAGCGATTCACAAAAACGACCTTCTCGACCAGGGAGGGGCCGTCTCCGGACGACGCGGGCGACGGGCGGTCGTGGCGAAAGGGACCGCGGCGAAATTCGCGCCGGGGCGATGGAGTCGAGGCGGGGGCCGGAGAAGGCGCCACAGCGGGAGCGGCGGCCGGAGAGGTGGTTTCAGTGCTCATCAATGATTAGAATACGAGGCCGCCGGCGCGCGCAGCGTCGGCGAAGACCTTGACCTTGCCGTGATAGAGGGCGCCGCTGCGGTCGAAGACGACCGAACTCAAGCCCGCCGCCTTGGCTTTGGCGGCGAAGGCGACGCCAAGCGCCTCGGCGCCGCCGAGGTTGGCGCGCAGCTTCTTGGGGCGCAGCTTGGCATCGAGGCTGGAAAGGAACACCAGCGTCGTGCCCGCGTCGTCGTCCACCGCCTGGGCGTAAATGTGCTTGGCGCTGAACTTGACGCTCAGGCGCGGGCGCACGGCCGTGCCGGTCACTTTCTTGCGAATGCGCCAGCGCCGTTTCTGCAGAAGATCGGCTTTGCGTAGGGTGCTCATTAAAATTGGGTGGAGCGCGTTGGGGACAACGCGCTGGCTTAGGCGACCGTCTTGCCCTCCTTGCGGCGGACGCGCTCGCCGACGATGCGCACGCCCTTGCCCTTGTACGGCTCGGGCGGATAGAAGCTGCGGATCTCGGCCGTGACGGCGCCCACGAGCTGCTTGTCGCAGCCCTCCACCTTCAGGCGGGTGCCTTCGGTGACGGTGATTTTGATTCCGTCGGGAATGGCCATCACGATCGGGTGCGAGTAGCCCAGGGCGAGGTCGAGCTGCTTGCCCTTCAGGTTGGCCTTGAATCCGACGCCCTGGATTTCGAGCTCCTTGGCATAGCCGACGGTGACTCCCTTGACCATGCCCGCGATGATCGAACGCGCGGTGCCGTGCATGGCCCGTGCAAAGGGGGTCTCGTCTATCGGATTGACGGAGATCTTCTTGTCCGCGACCTCGATCTTTACGGCGGAGGCGAAGGTCTTCCGGACTTTGCCCCTGGGGCCCTCGACCAGGACGGTCGTGTCCTTGATGTCGACCGTGACTTTGTCGGGGATGGGAACGAGTTGTTTGCCGATTCGGCTCATGGGCGCGGAGTGTTTACCAAACGTTGCAGACGAGCTCCCCGCCGGCCTTGTGGCGGCGGCAGTCGGCGTCCTTCATCAGTCCGCGCGAAGTGGAAACGATGCTGATCCCGAGGCCGTTGAGCACGCGCGGAATCTCGTTGTGACGATAATACAGGCGGCGGCCAGGGGTGGAGGCGCGCTTCAGGCCGGTCATGACGGGGACGTCGTCCACGTATTTCATCTTCACGACGAGGGTCTTGTGGCCGCGCGCATCGACGCCGTTTTCGTAATCGTTGACATAGCCTTCGGCCTTGAGGATCGCCGCGATGCTCTCCTTGAGGAGTGAATGCGGGGCGACGCAAACTTCAAGGCGCGCCTTGCCCGCGTTGCGCAGACGGGTGAGAAAATCGGAAATGGGATCGGTCATGCTCGGAATGGCTTACCAGGACGATTTGATCACGCCTGGGATCTTGCCCGCGAGGGCGAGCTCGCGGAATTGGATGCGGGAAACGCCATACTTGCGCTTATAGCCGCGCGGACGGCCGCTCATGGAGCAGCGGTTGCGGATGCGCGCGCGCGACGAATTCTTGGGCAGCTTCTGCAGCTTGGTCTGGGCCTTGAAGAATTCCTCGTCGGTGGTCGCAGGATTGGCCAGGACGGCCTTCAACTCGGCGCGCTGTTTGGCGTATTTGGCCACGAGGCGGATGCGCTTCAGGTTGCGTTGGATGGCGGAAGTTTTTGGCATGGCGGGAGGGTCAGGCGGCGGTGCTTTTCGGCGCGGCCGTTTCGGTGCGGCGGAAAGGCATGCCGAGCAGCCGAAGCAGCTCGCGCCCCTCCTCGTCGGTCTTGGCGGTGGTCACGAGCGTGATATCCAGGCCCATGCTCCGCTTGACGTTCTCAACGGTGATTTCTGGAAAAATCGTGATGTCGGTGATGCCCAGGTTGTAGTTGCCGTTCCCGTCGAGCTTCGGCGAAACGCCGCGAAAGTCGCGGATGGTGGGCAGCGCCACGGCCAAAAGGCGGTAGAGAAACTCCCACATGGCGCGGCCGCGCAGCGTCACGTGGCAGCCCACGACCTGGTTCGGCTTGAGCTTGAAGTTCGAGATGGCCTTCCTGGCCCTCGCCAGCACGGGCTTCTGGCCCGCGATCAGGCTCAGGTCGCGCTGGGTGTCGGCGATCTGATTCTTGTCGGCTTCGGCATCGATCCCGGTGTTGAGCGAGATCTTCACCAGCCCGGGGACCTGGTGCGGGTTTTTGTAGCCGCGGGCCTGCACCAGCGCCGGAACGACGGATGTCTGGTAGACCTTTTTGAGAACGGGAACGTAAGCCATGGTCAAGCCGCCTCCGGTTTCTTGCGCTTGGTCGTGTCAAAGACCGACTTCAGCATGAGGTTGGACAAATGGATGGAGCCTTCGCGCTCGACGATCGCGCCCTGGGGATGCTCCTGGGACTTCTTGAGATGGCGCTTGATCATGGCCAATCCCTCGACGCGGGCGCGGCCGTTGCCCAGCAGGATTTCGAGCACCTTGCCCTCCTTGCCGCGGTGGGAGCCCGCGATGACGACGACCGAGTCGCCGCGTTTGACGTGAAACTTGGGCATGGTCAGAGCACCTCCGGAGCGAGCGAAATGATCTTCATGAAATTCTTCGCGCGCAGTTCGCGGGCGACGGCGCCGAAGATGCGTGTGCCGCGGGGATTGCCGTCGGGGCC
>DAISJK010000138.1:0-3745 GCA_036821505.1 Opitutaceae bacterium | reverse complement strand
CAAATCGCCGCCTACTTTCCCACGATCGCCCTGTCGGCGGATGGAGGCTTCGAGGGGGCGATTCTGCACAGTCTTTTCCAAACGCCCAACCGCATGTGGTCTGTCGGCGGCAACCTGAGCGAGACCTTGTTCGACGCGGGTTCGCGCCGGGCCGCGGTGCTGGAAGCGCGGGCGGACTATGAAGCGAGCGTGGCCGGCTACCGGGAAACCGTGCTGACGGCGTTCCAGCAAGTCGAGGACGACCTCGCGGGCCTGCGGCTGCTCGGGGAAGAACAGGGCATCCAGGAAGCGGCCGTTAACGAGGCGGCGGAAGCCGCGCAGATCGCCGTGAACGAATACAACGCCGGGACGGTTGACTACACGACGGTCGTGACGGCCGAGGTGAGCGAATTGACCGACCGGGAGTCCGACCTGACGATCATACAGGAGCAGCTGACGACCAGCGTCGCGCTGATCGAGGCCCTCGGCGGCGGATGGAGCTCCGCGGACCTGCCTGAGCGGAGCGCGGTGCTGCAGCGCAATCCGCCCGCCGAAGCCTCGGCGAAGGCGGGCGCCGCGCCGTAACCCGCGCTCACTCCTCCAAGCCCTCGATCCGCGGCGGCCGGCCGCCGTTAGTGAGATACTGCTTGGCCAGGACGATCAAGCGGTGGGCGGACAGGCGGACATTGCCGCGCTTGCGCCACCAGCCCGAGTGACTGGGATCGCTGAAGAAATCCTTAACCGCCATCCAGACTTCGCTCATCGTCTGAGCCCGGCCGACATGGGCGATCAATTCGCGATCGGCCGAAAAATATCCCGAATTGAAAACGACGATAAACGGGGCCAACGGCAGCGCATGCCGGTGCAGGCAGCGCCAGAAAACCTTGCGGCCGAAGTCGGATTCGGAACAGTGCTGAGCCTTGCAGAATTTTTCCTGAAAAGTTTCCACGTGAGGGGCTAAAATGCCGATTTGGGCGCCGCAGGCCAGCCGGTTCTGAGGCAATTCATAAAAATAACATGACGCCGCCCGCGGCCAGCCCGCCGGCAAGACCTCCAATGACCTCCGGAAAGGTATGCCGCGCAAGGGCCACGCGCGACCACGCCAGAAATGGAATGCATAGGATTATCGGCAGGCCGTAGCAGGAGCGAACGCGGGTAAAAACAACGGCGCTGAATCCCGCGAATGCCAGATGGCCGGAAAGCTTGATCCAACGATTGAGCACGGCCCCCACGGCGAGCATGAGCCCGATCGCCGCGCTGACTCGAATCAGGTACGTTGACCGTATAATCAGCAGAAAATAAAGGCTCAGCGGCACCAGCACCGCAAAATGCGCGAGATAGAGAACGGGTCGGTCGGCGGGAGCGGAAGCGTCCACGGTCTGCCATCGCCCGGAAGCATGCCTTCGCCGCATGAACAGGCCGAGCGCCAGCAACGCAGCCGCCACGACGACGCCAGCGGCAAACAAGGCATCGCCTCGGCCCCGCGTCCGAAAAGGCAGCAGCACCAACAGCATGATGAATGTGAAGGGGTGACCGACGATCGACACCCATCTTGCGAAGGTAATCTTATTCATGTTCACGGCGGTCGATTTCGGCCTTGCCGGAAGCGATCCGCGTCGCCTACTGCCTACCCGCATGTTGCGGCATTTTCGAGCCTGGATGGCGGTGGCGGCCTGGTTGCTTGCCATGGGCAGCCATTGGGACGCCGTTCAAGCCTTCGCCTGGGGGCGGATGATTTACAGCTACTCTCAAGTGATGCCCATGGCCGATGCCGTGCGGGCGGCCTTTGCGCCGGGCAACATGTGCGGCATTTGCCGGTTGGTGAATTCCGCCAAGACCAGTCAGGAATCGAATCAGGTGCCGGAGCTCAAGGGTGACTCCAAGATTCAGCTCTTTTTTCAGCCGGTCCCGCGTCCGATCGTCGCGAGTCCCGCATCGGCTCCGTGGCCGTCGGGCGATCCATTGATCGCGAAGGCCGAGCGGACCGCTCCGCCGCTTCCGCCGCCCCGTTTGGTCGCGGCCTGAGGACTGCTCCCGACGGCGGCCTTCGCCGTCGATGATTCGTGCCGGAGGCGCCGCTTGTGCGGCCTGCTCCGAGCGCTGCATCACCCAGGGCGCAATCGCGACCGCCTGTCAGTCATCCCTCATTCATAATTTCCGAACTTTTTTCATCCATGAAACATCATTTTCCCCAGGCCCTTGGCCTGGCATTGCTCTTAACTCTGGGCCTCGCGCCCAACGCTGCCCGGGCCTGCGCCTGCGGCTGCGGCATCTACGAGGTCGGCACCAGCTCCATGATTCCCACGGACTCGGGCGTCATGGCCTTCGTCGACTACGACTACCAGGATCAGAACCAGAATTGGAGCGGTGACTCCAAGGCTCCCGCCGCCGATAATGGCGACAAGGACATCCGGACCAGCTGGTACACGCTTGGCGTCCAGGACATGATCAACCGCAGCTGGGGCGTGCGCCTCGAGCTGCCCTACGAGGACCGCCATTTCGTCACGACCGGCGGCGCCACGGGCAGTGACATCGTGACGCTTAACTTCAGCGGCGTCGGCGACATTCGCATCCAGGGAATCTACACGGGTTTTTCCCCCGATCTATCCAGCGGTCTGACCTTCGGTCTCAAGCTCCCCACGGGCAGCTACACCACGAATGACGCCTATCAGGATATCGACCGCGACTCGGAGATCGGCAGCGGCAGCACGGACATCCTGCTCGGAGGCTACGACCGCTTCCGCATCGGCTCCAAATCCAACTGGAGCGGATTCACGCAGGCTCTCCTGGACCTGCCGGTGCTGACGCAGGTCCAGTACCGGCCCGGCGCGGAATTCGACACGTCGATCGGAGCCTCCTACGAGGGGCTTAAAATCGGCCGCCTGACGATCGCGCCCATCGGGCAGATCAAGCTCTCCGTCCGCAGCCGGGACACGGGAGCCAACTCGGCCAATCCCGTGGCCTCGGGATTCGAACGCGTGCTCGCCGCCCCTGGGATCGAATTCGATCTTCACCCGTTGAAAGTGTACGCCGATGTCGAGCTGCCTCTCTACTACCGCTTCACCGGCGATCAGTTGGTCGCAAAGTCGCTGTTCCGGCTCAGCGTGAGCTACATGTTTTGATCAAGCTCGAAGTTTCCCGAGAATCTCCTCGGTCGTGCCGAGCTCGCCGATCCTGGGGAAAATGACCTTGAGCGCGCGCTCGTGCGCGTCGGCGTTCATGTCGGTCATCGCGTCGACCGCAAACGCCAGGTTGTAGGAGCGTTCCCACGCATCGCGGGCGGTCGACTCCACCCCGATGCTCGTCGCGATGCCGCACATCACGATGTTCGTCACCCCGCGGCGGCGGAGCTGGAGATCGAGATCCGTGCCATAGAAAGCGCCCCATTGACGTTTGTGGATCAGAATATCCGCGGCGGGGTTCGCTTTCAATTCGTCGACATAATCGGAAAAGCTGGGACCCATGGCTCGCGACGGAGGCTTCACTTCCACGCGGCCCTTCAGCGCGTCCGCCATATCCGCGGCAAACCCAACGCGGACCAGCGCGACCGGCAGCTTACGCTCGCGGAACCCATCCGTCAGCCGAACGACATTGGCCACGACCGCGGCAGCGGGATGGACCGTTGGGTAACCGACGATTCCTTTTTGGATGTCGATCACGACCAGGGCGGTCTTCGGGTCGAGCGCGGTGATCGGCATGTCCCTACGAGATTTGCAATTGGCCGTGCGTCAATAGCGCTTCCGATTTCCTGACCCCCTCCTCAGCG
>DAISJK010000137.1:0-3745 GCA_036821505.1 Opitutaceae bacterium | reverse complement strand
CGCGGCGTTCAATTCCGCCTCGGTCAGCGGCGGCACAGGGCGGGTCTCCATGATTTCCCCTTCGGCGTCGTGCGAATTGCTGATCCGGCCGAGCTCGATCGCGCCCTCGTATTCTTTGTCGAGGCCGATGAGGTACTGCGAAAGACGGGTGGATTTGCCTACGAGCATGACCAGGAGCCCCGTGGCCATGGGGTCGAGCGTGCCGGCATGGCCGATGCGCTTCATGCGCAGCTTGCCGCGCAAGCGGGCCACGACGTCGTGCGATGTATGATCGGCCGGCTTGTCGATCAGGAGGACGCCGTCCAGTTCCTTTTGTGGGACGAGCATTTACTTTTTCGCCGCGGCCACCTCATCGAGGCGGCGGCCGAGAGCTTCGAGCAAACGGTTGCGGAAATCGGGCGGCGCCGGTTTGCAGTTGAGTCCCGCGGCGCAGGCGTGGCCGCCGCCGCCAAACTGTGCCGCCACCAGATCGAGGCGCAATTTGGGATCCTTGCAGCGCAGGCTCGCCTTGACCGAGCCGTTGGGCCTTTCCTCGATCAGCACGCCGACATCCACCCGATCGATCGCGCGGGCGTAGTCCACCAGACCTTCGGTGTCTTCCGGCGAAGTCTCGGTGGCGGAATAATCCGCCTCGGACAGCGTGCCGACGCACACCCGGCCACCGCACTCCAGGCGAAGCGAGGCCAGGAATCGCTGAAGCAGTTGCAGCTTTCCGGACGATTCGCGCTCGTAGAGTTCAAAGGCGGCCACCGCCGGGTCCGCGCCCCGGGCCAGGAGTTCGCTGGCCAGGAGAAAGCAACGCCTGGAAGTGGATGGAAATCGGAATTGCCCCGTGTCGGTCAGGATGCCGGCGTAAAGGGCCTGAGCCGCGCCGGCGTCGGGGGACAATCCTTTGTCCAGGAAAACGCCGGCTAGAATCTCGCATGTAGCGGCGGCACCCGAGTCGACCAGATTGATCTCGGCGTAGTTGGGATTCGACAAATGGTGATCGATGTTGCCGAGCGGCTTGGGGAAAAAGCCCTTGAGCCGCTCGCCTCCCCTCGCCTGGTCTGCGCAATCGACAAAAATTGCCGCGCGCTCCTCCGATTGTTTCACCAGTTGCTCGGGGCGGAGAAAAGTCGTGCCGCCGGCAAGGAACTGCAGCCGGCGCGGCACCCGGTCCGAATTGACGCAGACGACGTCCAATCCCTGCGCTGCAAGCATGCGGGACAGCGCGACCTGGGATCCGATGCAATCCCCGTCCGGCCGGGCATGGCCGACCACGGCGATCTTGCGGCCGGCCGCGGCCTTGAGAAGGCGCTCGAAAGCTCCGGCGAGCTCGGGAAAGTACAGTTTCGCGCTCACGATTCTTCGCCCTTTTCTCCGCCTTCGATTTCGTCGAGCAGCCCCAGCACCCGATTCGCGCGGACTGTGGTCCGGTCGAGCATGTATTCGAACTTGGGCAGGTATTTCAGGATGATCCGGCGGCCTATTTCCTTTCGGATAGCGGGCGCCTTGCGGCGCAGCCAGCGCAGCTTTTCCGTGGCCGTATCGTCATCGCCCACCACGGCGACAAAAACCCGCGCATCGCGCAAATCGGGAGCCACGCGCACCTCGGTGATCGTGAGCGCCACCGACTCGGACTGGTAGTCGCGGCGCAGAATCTCGCTCAGCTCGCGCTGGACGAGCTCGTTGAGGCGGAGCGTGCGGGAGGACATGAAGGGGTCAGGTTGCGGAAATTGCGGTGGATATCGTAAGTTGACGGAGACCAAGATATTGCCCACCGCAATTTCCGCAACCTGACCCCTTTTCGTTAAAGCGAAGCCCGCACCTTGGTGATCTCGAAGCACTCGATAAGGTCCCCGACCTGGTAGCCGTTGTAATCGCCGAGCTTGATGCCGCATTCCAGGCCGGCGCGCACCTCGTTGGCGTCGTCCTTGAACCGCTTCAAGGCCGCCACCTTTCCCTCGTACGCGATCTCCTTGCCCCGGCGCAGCCGGGCGGCGTTGTTGCGGCCGACCTTGCCCTCGGTCACGAGGCAGCCGGCCACGAACCCCTTGGCCAGCGGGAAGATCGCGCGAACTTCCGCCGCGCCGAGCTTCACTTCCCTTGACTCGGGCTCGAGCATATCCGCCATCATTTCGCGGACCTTGTCGCCCATCTCGTAGATTATTTGAAAGGTCTCGATGCGCACCCCGTGATGCTTGGCGAGCGGCGTCACGCCGTTCTCGAGCTTGGTGTTAAATCCGATGATGACGGCTCCTGCCGCGCTGGCCATCAATACGTCGTTCTTTGTGACCAGGCCGACATCAACGCCGACGATTTCAAGCTGGACCTTCGTCGTCTTGATGCCCTCGAGGATCTGGCGCACCGCCTCCGCCGTGCCGAAGACGTCCGTCTTGATGACAACCTTGAGCACGCGATGCTGGGTCGCGGCGATGTTTGCGAAGAGCTGCTCGACGGACACCTCCACCTGGGGAACCGACGCGGCCACATGCTTCAGCCGATGATCCTCCTCCTCGGCCAGGCTCTCGGCTTCGCGCGCATTTTTGACGGCCTTGAATTGAGCGCCGCTTTCAGGCGTGCCGGACCAGCCGACGACTCGCGCCGGGGTGCCGGGAGTAACCTCCTTGAGCGGCTGCCCCTGATCGTCGAACATCGCGCGCACCTTGGCCCAATGGGTTCCGCAGACCAGGGCATCGCCGGCGCGCAGCGTGCCGCGCTCGACGATCACGGTTGCGACCGGGCCACGGCCCACGTCCACCTGGGATTCGATGATGATCCCGCTCGCCTCGGCCTTGGGGTTGGCCTTGAGCTCGAGCACGTCGGCCTGCAGGAGGATCATCTCCAAAAGTTCATTGATGCCCGTGCCTTTGGCCGCCGAGACCGGCACGGTGATGGTTTCGCCGCCCCAATCTTCCGGCGGAATTCCGTGCTGCTGCATCTGCGCCTTGACCTGGTCCAGATTGGCGCCCTTCACGTCCATCTTGTTGACGGCGACGATGAGCGCCACCTCGGCGTTCTGCGCATGCTGCAGCGCCTCTTCGGTCTGAGGCATGAATCCGTCGTCGGCCGCCACAACAAGAACAGCGATGTCCGTCACGGCCGCCCCCCGCGCGCGCATCTTGGCGAAAGCCGCGTGACCCGGGGTGTCTAGGAAAGTGATTTTGCGGCTGTTGTGCTCGATCTGGTAAGCGCCGATGTGCTGGGTGATCCCGCCGGCCTCCCCCGCCGCCACATTGGCTTTGCGGATAGCGTCCAGGAGCGTCGTCTTGCCGTGGTCCACATGCCCGAGGATGCACACGACGGGCGGCCGCGGAACGAGTAGGAGAGCCTCGTCCTCGGCCGTCTGCTCCTTCTTCTTCGCCTTATCCCGCTGCGCATGCTGCACCGTGGGATCGCCGCGGTGCTTGATGTCGAGCATGAAGCCGTATTTCTCGGCGACCTTCAGTGCGATCGCCTCGTCGATGTTCGAATTCATCGAGGCGAAGCCCACGAGCTGATTCAGCTCGGAAATCAGCTTGAATGGCTTGAGGCCAAGCGCAGTCGCAAAGTCCCGCACCACGATCGGCGGCTTCAGATGGATGATCTTGACGCCCCCTTCCTCGGTGACGATCGGCGGGGCGGGCGGAGGCGGAGCTCCGTGGGTGGAGCGCGTTGTCCCTAACGCGCTTGAGCGAACTGGAGGCGGCGCAACAGGCTGCGGCGATGAAGCGGGCTTAGCCGGGGCGGGCGAAGGAGCCTGCCGTGTCGGCGAAGCCGAAAC
>DAISJK010000136.1:0-3757 GCA_036821505.1 Opitutaceae bacterium | reverse complement strand
GGGCGACGACGCCCGCGCCCGTGGAGTCAATTTCCTACTCGCGCCCGGCGTTAACATCTACCGAGCGCCGATGAACGGACGCAATTTCGAATACTTGGGTGAGGATCCGTACCTCGCGGCTCGCATGGCCGTGAACTACATCGAAGGGGTGCAGAGCCGCGGCGTGAGCGCGACGGTGAAGCATTTTGCGGCCAACAACTCGGAGTTCGACCGGCACGGCCTGAGTTCCGACATGGACGAGCGCACTCTGCGAGAAATCTATCTGCCGGCTTTCGAGGCTGCGGTGCGCGAAGCGCACGTCGGAGCGGTCATGAACTCCTACAATCTAATCAATGGCGTTCACGCCACCCAGAACCCGTTCCTCAACCTGGAGATTCTGAAGAAAGAGTGGGGGTTCGACGGGGTGCTGATGTCTGATTGGCATGCGACCTACGATGGACCGGCGGCGGCCAACGCCGGCCTTGATCTCGAGATGCCCGAGCCCAAATTCATGAACCTCGAGAACCTGCTTCCGGCCGTGAAAAGCGGGGCGGTGTCCGTCGCGACGATTGACGACAAAGTCAGGAGAATCTTTCGCACGGCGATTCGGTTCGGATTTCTCGACCGGCCCCAGCTCGATGCGTCGGTTCCGCTCTATAACCAGGAGGGCCGCCAGGTCGCGCTGGAAGGAGCCCGCGAATGCATGGTGCTTTTGAAAAACGAAGGCGGGCTGCTGCCGCTCGACCCCGGCAAGATCCGAACCTTGGCGGTCATCGGTCCCGACGCCTGGCCGGCTGTTCCCGGAGGGGGCGGCAGTTCGCTGGTCACGCCCTACTACGCGACCAGTTTCTTGACTGCCATCAGCGATTTCCTGGGGCCCCGGGTGAAGGTCCTCTACGCGGAAGGCCTCCCGACCACGGAGGAAATTTTCCAGCAAACGGAGTTCGACCGCGACGGCGCCGAGCCCGGGATCAAAATCGAGGTCTTCGACAACGCGGAATTCAGCGGACCGACCGTCGCCGCCTGGCGGACGGCCCACGCGGATCAATGGAAGGCCGAAATGTTCACGCCAAAAGCGAGCCGGCCGCAGAGCGCGCGTTTCACGGCTTCGTACACGCCGAAGAAGTCAGGCTCTTATATCGTGCTCGCCGCGGCGGGCGGACAGGATCGGTACACGTTCTATGTCGATGGCCGGAAAATCATGGAGCAGCGACTCCGAGAAGGTCAGGCCCCGATTTTTGCGGCGGTAAACCTTGAGGCGGGCAAAACGGTCTCGGTCCGGATGGATTATCTCCCTTACTCGGACCATCTCCGCGCGGGATTCGGCATCCGGCCCGCGGACGAGCTGATCGCCGACAATGTGAAGCAGATTGCCGCTTCGGCGGATGCCGTCGTGGTCTGCGCCGGGTTCGATGCCCAGGTCGAACGCGAAGGCTTCGATCGCAGCTATGCGCTGCCCTGGGGCCAGGACGACCTCATAGCGGCGGTGGCCGCGGCGAACCCGCATACGATCGTGACCATGACTTCCGGCGGCGGCGTGGACACCCGCCGCTGGCTCGATGCGGTTCCTGCGTTCGTGCAAACGTGGTATCCCGGCCAGGAAGGCGGGACGGCGCTGGCTGAAATCCTATTCGGCGCGCGCTCGCCCGAGGGCAAGCTGCCCGTGAGCTTCGAACGGAGCTGGGAAGAGAATCCGACGCACGACCATTATTATCCCGCCCCGCATGCGGAGGGCGCGACGCCGCACGTGGATTACGCGGAAGGAGTATTCCTCGGCTATCGCTACTACACCACGAAAGGCATCCACCCGCTGTTTCCGTTCGGATTCGGGCTCTCGTACACGAGTTTTGCGTTCTCGAATCTCACGGTCGAACCGGCCGCGGATGTCGTGTTTCCCGTCCGGGTTTCGTTCGATGTGACCAACACGGGCGCGCGCGCGGGCGCGGAAGTGGCGCAAGTATACGTCGGAGATCCGGCTGCGAGGCTGCCAAGGCCGGCGAAGGAGTTGAAGGCTTTCCGCAAGGTGCGCCTTGAGCCCGGGGCGACCGAGCGCGTGACCTTGGCGCTCGATCGCAGGGCCTTCGCCTATTTCGAAATGGCTTCGCACAAGTGGCGGATCGATCCCGATAATTTTGCTATCTATGTGGGGAATTCCTCCGAGGACACGCCCCTCAAATCCGAGCTCGCCGTGCTGGATTCCGGTCCGCAACCGCGGGTGCCGGTGCTGTTCGATCCTTAACAGACCGCCGGGCGTCTGCGGTCGCTTGCTATTATCCACATGGCGCGGCGCTTGGCCGCGAGCAGATAGTTCCCAATAAGGGAACTTTTTACTTGCGCCCGGCCGCCGCGCCCCATGCCATGCGGATCATCACACAAAAAACACTGAAAGATTTTTGGATAGCCCACGCAGACGCCGAACTGCCGCTCAGGGCCTGGGTTCACGAAGCCAGGGTCGCTCGCTGGAGGTCATTCGGCGAAATCAAGGCACGTTACTCTTCTGCCGATGCGCTCCCGGGCAATCGCGTGATATTCAACTTCAAAGGAAACGCCTACCGCTTAGTGGTCAAAGTACATTACAACACCGGCATCGTTTTTGTCCGATTCATTGGCACGCACGCTGCGTACGATCGGATCGACGCGACCCGTGTCTAAAATAAATCTCTCTTTATTCTCATGAAACCAAAGCTGATCAAAACACCAGCGGAACATCGCGCAGCCCTGATTCGCGTCGAGTCGTTGATGGACGCGCCACCCGGAAGCAGCGAGGAGGAGGAACTGGAACTTTGGTCGCTGCTGATAGAGAAATACGATGACGAGCATTTTCGAATCGACCCGCCCGACCCGGTTGAGGCGATCCGATTTCGAATGGAGCAGCAGGGCATGAAACCAATCGACCTTCGCCGATTCCTGGGCGGCAAAAGCAAGGTCTCGGAGGTGCTCAACCACAAGAGGCCATTAAGCCTCTCCATGATCCGTGCCCTGCACGCCGGTCTCAAAATTCCTACGGAGGTGCTGGTGCAGGAAACCCAGGCGAGCTACGGCGCCCCGCGCACTAACATCAGACGTTCGCCTCGACCCGCTCGGAGCTGAGGCTGCGCCAGCGGTCGAGGACGCGGCGGTAGCTATCGTCGAACGAAAGTCCGTTTGCTGCGCGGAGCTCCTCCACGCTCGAGCCGTGCTCGATGAACCGGTCCGGCCAGCCGATGCGCTCGACAGCGGTCGTGCATTCCGACTCCTGCAAGGTTTCGAGCACCGCGCTGCCGAAACCGCCGGCCAGCGCATGGTCCTCCATTGTAACGATAAGCGGCACTACGGCCGCCTGGCTGAGAAGGAGGGTGCGATCAATGGGTTTGACGAAGCGGGCGTTGACCACGCCGACCGAAAGGCGCTCTTCCGCGGCCAGCCGGTCAGCGATTCGGCAGGCCTCGGCCACCATCGGGCCCAGAGCCCAAATGACGATGTTCGAACCTTCGCGCAGCGCCTCGGCGTGTCCGATGGCGATCTCCGCCGGCTGGGGCTTGATCTTCACACCGATTCCCGATCCGCGGGGATAGCGGATGAAGGCCGGGCTGTTTAGCCGCAGTCCGGTGTGAAGCATGTCCACCAGTTCGTCCTCGTCCTTGGGCTGCATGATGGTCGCGCCGGGGACGCAGCGCAGGTAGGAAAGGTCGAACAGGCCGTGGTGCGTCGGCCCGTCGTTGGGCGACAGGCCCGCGCGGTCGAGGCAGAACGTCACCGGCAGGTTTTGCAACGCGACGTCGTGGATGATTTGATCGTA
>DAISJK010000135.1:0-3760 GCA_036821505.1 Opitutaceae bacterium | reverse complement strand
GGTCTGAACCGCCACTTTAAGGCATACCTGCGCCACGCCGCGGATCTCGCGAGCGTTCGCGAGCGGCTCGAGCGGGACCTGCTCCGGCCGGAGGATCGGGTGATCTATCTGCGGGCGGACATCTGCCGCGCCGCGCTCAACGTCGAGATCGAGGCGACGCTGGTCGGCTGAGGCGCGTCCCTACCCAAAAGTTCGAGCAGCCGACGTCTGTCCGTCTTGCCGCGCGCGGTGAGCGGAAGCTCATTCAGCACCACGAGCCTTCGCGGGATTTTCCAAGGCGGGAGCAGCTCCCGCAATCCGGCCCGCAAAGCGGCCGCCGGGCGGTCGCTGGCGACGGCGGCGGCAAGCCTGTCGGGCTGTCCGGGCTGGAGCGCGACCCACGCGTCGCGCACGCCCGGCAAATGCCGCATCGCGCGCTCGACCTCCGCGAGGCTGAATCGGCGCCCGGAAAGTTTGACGAACGGTCCGGCGCGGCCGGCAAGCACGAGTTCTCCGAGGGCGTTTACTTCACCCCTATCCGCCGTGCGATGCATGCCGTGCTTCCCGGAACGGCAGCGGTTGCCGATGGTGAAAACGGCGGCGCTCGCAACGCTGAACCGGCCGCCACGATCCCAGCGCAGTCGCACGCCTTCCATGGGCCTCCCGACGCTGCGTCCGGAAAGCGTGGCATCGCCATCCTGGTCGTAGGCCACGCCGCCGGTTTCGGTCGAACCGTAGAGGCTGTGGATTTTCACGCCGAATCGCGAATAAAACAGTCGCGCGGTCTCCGCCGCGAGGGGCGACCCCGCCGAAATGACGGTGCGCAGACTTCGCAGATGCGCCGGAGCGACATCGGACTCCGACATTGCATGCAGCACCGCGGGCACGGCGGGGAACACCGTGGGCGCCCAGCGCGCGATATCCGCGGCAATCGCATGGGGAAGCGCCGCCGTTCCACAAACCATGGCCGTGCCTTGGGTGAGCAGCGGCATCACCAGATTGCCGAGGCCGTAGGAATGCCCGAAAGGGACGAGCGCGAAAGCGACGTCGCCCGGCGCGATCTTCATCGAGACGCATATCTGCCGTCCGTCGGCGAGCATCTGCGCGTCGGTGAACGCGAGCGCACGCGGCGCGCCGGTCGAGCCGGAGGTGAGTTTCAACAGCCTGCGGCCGTCCGCGTGCGAACGGCGGCGCGGCGCGAGCTGCTCAAGACAGCCGGACCCCCAGAGGAATGGCGCGCGAATGGCGGCGGCAATCGCGCGTCGCGATAGCGGCGGCTCGTCGGGATCGAGCGCCACCGCGACGGCATCAGACTTCAGCAGCCCGAGGAATAGCCGCAGCCACTCAGCTCCGTTTCGCTCGGCAAAGACAACGGTCTGGCCGGCGACCGTTTCTCCGTATTTCGCGTGCCAGACATCGGCGAGGGTATTGAGTTCGCGCCGGCTCCAGACATGCGCGGTGGAGGCGTCGGTGAGCGCAGGCGCGTCGGGCGCGGAGCGCACCGTGCGTGTCCAGGCGTCGAGCAGCGTCGCGTCCTTCATGGCCGGCCGCGGCGCGCGAGCGGCTCGAGTTCGACGACCGTCAGCGCGGTGAGGACGATCAGCGCCACCGTCACGCCGAGGGCGTGGACGACGGGGATGCGGCTAAAACCGAGCACTCCGAACGATGCGGCCGCGCACAACCCGGAAAGCCGGATGGACGCAGGCGGCGCGGCTCCCGTTGCCGCGCTGTCGGAGGAAAAGATCGCGTAGTTGTGAGACAGGCAAACGCCGAGAAAAGCGCCGAGCAGATGAAAGAGGTTGAGGGTCTGCCCGAATAGTCCGAACATCCCGAATACGAAGAAACACGATCCGGATGGGATGAGCGCGATGCGCGCGGCGCAATGCCCCCTATAGATCACGAACACGCTTGCGATGACGAGCGCAAGCCCCGCAAGGCTCAGTTTCAGTGCCGACCAGCGGTAGCGGACGAATAAATTATTCAACGATTCGAGCTGGTTCACGTCGACCGTGTTCAGCTCGGCGGGGAGGCGCATCGCATCACGTTCCCCGACGACGGTGAGGAACCAGCACATCGGCCCCTTCGACTGGTAGAGCAGCGCAAACGGGCCCGCCAGGCGTCCGGCGAGATCCGGGAATAGCGCGTCATATTCGAGGGTCGGCGGATGTGCGCGAAAATCCTCCCACGCGGAAAAGAAACCCGTGAAGGCTGCCTCGTCGAATCCGTGGCGGCTAAGCGCAGCGCGAAAATCGCCGGCGAAATCGCCGAGTCCGGCCAGCCGCGCGGGCAGCGCGCGCCAGTCCGATTCGGTGGGGAACGCGCGGCCCAAACTCGCGACGGGCGCGCCGGGAGCCGTCCGGGCCTCGTAGGCGAGAAATTCGTCGAGATGCCTCCGCGCTTCGGAGACGGTCGCGCCGTGCGTGAGATAGACCTGGCGATCGGGAGTGTCGCCGAATAATTCCCGCAGTGCGCCGCCGTTGGCGTCCAGCTCGGGCGAAGAAATCTCCAATTCGCGCACGTCGTCGCGCCAGTGAAGCCGCCACAGACCGGCGGCGCTGACAGCCGCGGCGGCAAAAAGCAGGACCCGCGGCGCCGGGAGCCGCAGCTTGCTCGGCACGGCCCCCCATTTGCGGCTTTCGAGAAACGGATGGTCGAGTTGCGCAAAATAAAGCATCGCCGCGGCCAATGCGCAGAGCAGACCCGCGGCGACGAACAGGCCGACCTCGCGGAGCAGCGGCAGGTCTGAAAAAAGCAGCAGGGAAAAACCGATGACCGTGGTGAGGCAGCTCGCGAGCAGAGGTTTGAGCAGCCGCCGGAGCTTTTCCCGGTAGGGCTCGCCGGGGCTCAACGCAGGTTGCATGTATATGTAAAAACCGTAGTCGATCGCAATCCCGCTGAGCAGCGAGCCTATCACGAATGCAAGGATGTTGATTCGGTCGAATACAAGCGTGGAAACCGTCCACGCACCTAGAAGGGAGATCACAATCACCGGCGCCAAATGCAGCATCTTCCGCATGCGGCGGACAAGCGCGCAGCCGACACCGAGAACGGCGATAACCGAGAGAAGATTGAGGACGCCCACTTCGGATTGAATCCTTGCGCGGCTCGCGGCGGCAAACCGGTTGACCCCGGACCAGCGCAGTTCGACGCCCGGATAAGCGGCATGGACAGAGGCGAACGCCCGCTCGATCACGGCGAATACCGGCCCCTGGCCCTCCTCCGAAAGCGGCGAGGCCTTGATGCGAGCCCAGACGAGCGCATGGCCGTCCGCGGAGGAGGCCGGCGCCGCAAGATCGCCGCCATCCTGGACAAATCCGGGCACGAGCAGCAGCGGATCGGCGGGCACGAGATCCTGCATCGGAACCGCTTCGGGCTGCGCGAGAAAGGCCTCAAGCCGGACGGCTGAGCGCTCGGCGAGCCACGCGGAGAATCTCCCGGGCTCCAGGCCCGTGTGGGCGAACTCGGCTTCTTGCCGGCCGAGCCATGACGGAAAGAGGAGCGTGAAGCGCCGCTCGAACAGCGCGCGGCCGATCGAGGCTTGGGCATCGTCGTCGAGCTGCACCGCCTCGGCGAACACGGGCGAGCGGCCAAGCTCGGCGGCCAAGCGCCGCGCGGCGGCGGCGGGCGGGGTCGTTGGAGCCGCGGTGTCGCAAAGCGCGAATAAGATAACGCGCGCCTGGGCGTCGTCGGCGAGGCTTCGCACAATGCCGGCCTCGGGTGACTGTTCGGCGGCGGGAAGGAGGTCGAGGACGTTGGTGGAGACTTTTCGCGCGTAGTCGAG
>DAISJK010000134.1:0-3801 GCA_036821505.1 Opitutaceae bacterium | reverse complement strand
AGCATCTCAGGGGTGCCCATTTCCATCGTTTGTCGTGTCAGGTAATGCAGATCGACCATCTCCGGCGGCTTCCACCAGACCAGCGACCGGGCAATTCCTTTGAGCTCCTCATCCACGGGCAAAGACTATCCAAATGCCATAGAAATAGAACACTTTTTGCAATAAACACGGACTTAGAAAGCGGCCCAGTAAGCGACAGCCCAGAGGGAAAATGGGCCCTGATATGCGCACAATAAACATTATGTTAAATAATACTGTGGCCGCCTTAGTTACCGCGCGGCACATAAACCCACCCCAATAAGTGAGGCTCTGGCCCTGCTATTGCCTGCTCGCGGGCGCAGATAAAGTCGGCAAGACTGGCGACACTGGTGAAGGCGTCGCCCCATTTTTCTCTGCCGCAAATTGCGATGCCGAACTTCTCCTCGATGCAAAAAGCGAGTTCGAGCATGTCGATTGAGTCAAGCCCCAGCCCCGATCCAAGAAACTCAAAGTCGCCGATTTTATCCGGATCGAGGATATCGAGTCTGAACATTTCTGCAACGAGGCGCTTCAACTGCAACAGCAGCTGGTCTCGATGAAGATCGCGATCGTCTACCCAGCGGGAATGCCAACTGTGAGCGAGCACGCAGAAGAGTACGAAATCGCTGTTCCTGCCGAAATGGGGTGTTAACCTTCCGCTGGAAAACACCCCATAGGGTTCTGGCCTGCGCAGGTTTACACTGCCGACCTATGCAAAACAAAAAGTCATTCGACGTGAAATCGGGCACCCAGGATAAAATTGAGGGCACCCTTAAGAAACTAGCCGGCGCGATTAAGGAAGGCACCGGCAAGGCAGTCGGAAATCCTAGCTTGGAAGCCCAAGGCGACATTGATCAAATCCAAGGGAACGCACAGAAGCATGTCGGTGAAATCAAGAAAGCGTTCGGCAAGTAAGCGCCTGTGAGTGCTCGGGACATCGTTGCCGCGAATCGTGAGTTCTACGACGCCTTGTGGTCGCGGGCGCATCTCGAGCGTCCGAATCGCTTTAACACCTGGCCGCTGATATCTGAACTGCTTTCGGATGACCAGAAACGTCTGGAAATCGGCCCAGGCCTGCGCCCGCGCCTGCCCATTGCCGGCACCCAATTCCTCGATATCAGCGCGCCGGCAATTGAGCGGCTGAACGCCCAAGGCGGAGTTGCGGTCTCGGGCGAAATTACCGCATTGCCCTATCGCGACGGCGAATTCGGCCTCGTCTGCGCTTTTGATGTCGTTGAGCACGCCGAGGACGGCCAACAGGCTTTCCGAGAGCTGAGCCGGGTGCTGCGGGATGGCGCTGTGTTGATTTTCTCCGTGCCCCTGTACAAGAAATACTGGAGTCATTTCGATGATATCGTCGGACATGCCCGGCGTTACGAGCCTGCCGATCTGATGGCGCAGATTGAGGACAGCGGACTGACGCTGGAACGCAGCGCAGCATTCGGAATGGCGCCCAAAAACCCGCGGCTGCTGAAATTCGGCATGGATTCGCTGGCAAAGCACCGGGCGGTTGCGATGCGCATATACAACTGGCTGCTCATGCCCCTGGGACTTATTTTTCAGAAACGATTGAAGTTCGGCCCGGGCCTGATCGACACAAACGGCGTTGACGAAATCTTGCTGGTCTGCCGTCGCCGCCGCCGCTAGCACGCACGCATGCATTTTCGCGATCTGACCGAACCCCAGCTGCTCGCGCTGGCCATTTCGCTCGAAGAAGAGGACGCCCGCATCTACGGCGACTTTGCGGATGCCCTTCGAGCCGACTTTCCCGCCTCGGCGGACTTGTTCACGCGGATGGCCGCGGAGGAATCCGAGCACCGCCATCGCCTGATCGAAGGCTTTCGAAAGCAATTCGGAGAACATATTCCCCTGCTGAGACGCCATGACGTGAAAGGTTTCACGCCTCGCCGGCCGACCTGGCTGAGTCGGCCGCTCCGGCCGGAAAAAGCGCGGCGCGAGGCCGCCATCATGGAACTGGAGACGAGGAGGTTCTATGAAGCTGCCGCGCAAAAAGTCACGGTGGCGGGTGTGCGTCAATTGCTAGGCGACCTCGCCTTGGCCGAGCAGCAGCACGAGGACATCGTAAGCAAGGGTGAAGCCGAGCAGGCGCGCACGGGAACGGCTCAGATTGAAAAGGACACGGCGCGTCGGCGGCTTGTTCTGCGTGTAATCCAACCGGGACTTGTCGGATTGATGGATGGCTCCGTCTCCACGCTCGCGCCGGTCTTCGCGGCGGCGTTTGCGACGGGCAACAACGCGGACACGTTCCGCATCGGGCTCGCAGCGTCGACGGGCGCGGGCATCAGCATGGGGTTTGCCGAAGCATTGTCCGACGATGGCAAACTCAGCGGGCGCGGCGCTCCCTGGATCAGGGGCGTCGTCTGCGGTCTGATGACCACAGTTGGAGGCATCGGGCATACCCTGCCCTATCTGCTGCCGGGGTTTCGGACGGCTACTATATTGGCGGTGGGCGTGGTCATTGTGGAACTCGCCGTCATCACATGGATCCGCCACCGCTACATGGATACCCCGGTTTTTTCCGCGGGGCTCCAGATTGGCTTGGGCGGCGCGCTCGTGTTCGCCGCCGGGGTGCTGATCGGTCGGAGTTGATCAATTTGGCGAGCGGGGAATCCATACTTGTGCCCCGAAGCGCGAGCCGCATAACAAGTGCTGAATGTTGAAAAAACGCCGCGTCGTCGTCACGGGCCTTGGTGTCATCGCCTGCAACGGAGTCGGCTCGGATGAGTTTTGGCGCGCTAATGCCGAGGGCCGCTCGGGGATTACGCTAATCGATGCTTTTGACACCGACGGGTTTGCGTCAAAAATTGGAGGACAGGTCCGCGGATTTGAGCCCGCCAAGTATATTCCCGAGGAAACTGCCAAACGGGTGGACCGTTTCGTTCATTTTGGATTGGCCTGCGCCGATATGGCCCTTGCGCAAAGCGGGCTCGATCTGGGCGCCGAGGATCCCGATCGAATCGGCGTTATCATCGGATCGGGCCTGGGGGGGCAGCTCTTTCACGAGGAGCAGATGGTTGCAGCCATCGATCGGGGCGCCCATCGCATCAATCCCCTCGCGGTGCCCAGGATCACCCCCAACGCGGTCGCGAGCCAGATTGCGATCCGCTACGGCTTTAAAGGCAGCAATCTCGTGATTTCCACCGCCTGCGCATCAGGAGCCCATGGTCTGGGCGAGGCTTTTAGGAAAATCCAGTATGGCGAGATCGATGTGTGCTTCAGCGGGGGTGTCGAGGCCCCTCTGACCCGTTTCAACTTTGGCGCCTATTGCGCCCTTAGAGTGCTTTCAAAAAATAACGGGACCCCCTCTTCGGCGTCGCGCCCTTTCGACCTCTCCCGCGACGGCTTCGTGATGAGCGAGGGAGGAGCCCTATTGCTTTTGGAGGAACGGGAGCGGGCCCTGAAGCGCGGCGCCACGATCCTGGCCGAATTGACGGGCTACGCGAGCAACTCGGGGGCGCATCACATGGTGATGCCCGAACCGAAAGGCGGGGACGCCGCGCGGGTGATGGCCGCGCGCGGCGCAACCTCGCTGGTGGTCTGGGTATTGCGCGACAATCTGAACGCGCGGGCCTTCTACGAGCGGCTGGGCGGTCGCCGGGACGACGTCGGCAACGAATATGTCGGCGGCGCCGTGGTGGCCTCGGTGCTTTACCGCTGGCCGGACCTGGCCGGGTGGCTCGCCGCCCAGGCCGCTTGACGCCTACCGCGCGCCGCCTACCGGTTGGCGGTGAAGGCGCCCGGCGTCGACCCTGTGCCGATGAC
>DAISJK010000133.1:0-3803 GCA_036821505.1 Opitutaceae bacterium | reverse complement strand
GGTCAGGTTGAAAAAGTTGCGGTGCAGCACCGCAACTTTTTCAACCTGACCCCTTCTTATCAAATCGACATATTCGGCCAAGTCCGGCGGCAAGTCGCCGCGGTTCCAAAGCCGGCCGATGCCGTCGGGATGCTCGGGGCGCCGCGGCAGGCTGTCGCCGGTTTCCGCATCGGCCAGATTGTAAGAACCGCGGCCCGCATGGGTTTCGAGATAGAGAAATCCCGCCTCCTTGCGCTGCATCGCCCGGATCAATCGAACAAGCAGGGCGTGTTTCGCCACGTCCGCAAAATTGCCGGCATGAAAGCGATGGCGGTAGTTCACGGGGTCAGGTCTTGACTTCTGAAAGGCGCATGCGGTTGTCAGATCATAACCGTATGGAATTCAGTTGGTGGTCCAAGAACGAGCAAGGTAAGTTTCAGATGCGCGCTGTTTTCCACGGCGGCAATATCGGCTGGGAGCGCCAGAATCGCCGTTTCGACGCGTGGGAGCCGCACCAGCCCGATGGCAACGACTGGGCGAAGCTGCTCACCGACGCGGAGCGGCGGGTGCCCCGGCGGCTGATTTCACCCAAGCAATTCGCGGAGATCAAGCGGCTGGCGGAGCAGGCGCAGCGATGAAGCTCACCGACCTAAATCGCGACGGCGGAATCGGGGCGAATTCGATTCACGCCCAAATCGGCGACCTCAGCGTCCTGATCGACTGCGGGCTTCATCCCAAAAAAGTCGGGCGCGCGGCGGCGCCGGACCTGTCGGTGCTGCGCAAGCGGCGCCTCGACCTGATCGTAATCACCCATTGCCACCTGGATCACATCGGCGCCCTGCCTGTGGCGATGAGGGAGCATCCGGGGGCGCCAGTGGTGATGACCACCTCAAGCCGGATCCTGATCGAGCGGATGCTGCACAACTCCGCCAACGTGATGATGCGGCAAAAGGAGGACGACAACATACCCGACTATCCCCTCTTCACTCACGAGGAGATTGACCGGTGCGCCAAGCGTTTCGTGGGCCTGGGATTCGGCCAGCCCAAGCGCGTGCGCGGCGCGACCGACGAGATCGAGATCACTTTCCATCGGGCCGGCCACGTGGCCGGGGCCGCGGGGGTCGAGATCCGGCACAAGCACCGCTCCATCTTCTTCACCGGCGACGTGATGTTCGAGGACCAGCGCACGGTGCCGGGCGCCAAGTTTCCAAGCGGGCACTTCGACACGCTCGTCATGGAAACCACGCGCGGCGCGACCGAGCGGCCGGCCGGCAAGGAGCGGTCGGCGGAAATGCCCCGGCTGGTGGAATCCATCAATAGCACGATCCAAAAAGGGGGCTCGTTTCTCATGCCGGTCTTCGCGCTGGGCCGCATGCAGGAGATTTTGTCCGTGGTGCACGATGCGCGGCGCTTCCGCCGGCTGGTGGACTGCCCGATCTTTGTTTCAGGACTCGGCATGGACCTGGTCGATTATTTCGACCAAATCGCCCGAAAGACCAATCATGTGCAGTTTAGCCGCGCCGTGGTCAGGGAACTCAAGGTCAAGCCGCTCCCCAGGAGCCTGCGGGCCGGCGAGGACCCCGGGCAAAACGCGCTCTACGTGGTCAGTTCCGGCATGCTGGTCGAACGCACGCCGAGCTACACCCTCGCCTCGGGCTTGCTGGGACATGCGCGCAACACGATCGGTTTTGTCGGCTACTGCGATCCCGACACGCCCGGCGGGCAGCTCCTGGCCGCGCAGCCCGGCGAAACTTTCCTATTCAAGACCGCCCACGTGAAGGCAAAGATCAAGGCGCGGGTCGAGCGCTTCGAGCTGAGCGGGCACGCCGATCGCGACGAACTGCTGCAATTCGCGAAGCAGACGGGCGCGCGCAGCATCGTTCTCACCCACGGCGATCCTCCCGCCCGCGCCTGGTTTCAGGCGCAGTTCGCCGCGCAAATGCCGCGCGCCAAGGTGCTGGACCCGGTTCCGCTCAAGGAATATCTCGTGTAGCTATCGAGCGTGGCTGCGAGCGTGAGCGAGCGGAGGCTGACCACTCGCTCACGCTCGCAGCTACACCGGTGTTGGCTTGAGCAGTTTCGCCAGCCGGTCGAACATCGCCGGGCCGGCTGAAAAATAGACGATGCGCTTCATCTTGAGGTCGAACTGGCGCATGGGCAATTGCTCTCCGTTGAGGAAGCGCACTTCCGCGCCCGCGGCGCGACAGAGCGCGATCGCCGCCGCGAGATCCCATATCTTGACGTTGAAATCGACCGTGCCGTCGAACAGCCCCACGGCCACATAGGCCAAATGGAGCGTGGCGCTGCCCAACCCGCGGATCTTGAAGCTGGAAACAATCCCGACGACCAGCGGCAAAAGGGATTTGTCGGACGGGCTGTG
The DNA here is from genome assembly GCA_036821505.1 of Opitutaceae bacterium. GTDB lineage: Bacteria > Verrucomicrobiota > Verrucomicrobiia > Opitutales > Opitutaceae > Palsa-1447. Next base: position 1,444 of record DAISJK010000133.1, on the reverse strand, counting down.
CATGCCGACGATGCTCTCGGGGTTCGGCGCGACGTCGAGGGCGTGGCCCAAGTGGTCTCCATTATGGACGCCGAATCCGGGCCCGCCGTGCATCAGCGTGCGGCGGGCCAGGTCGTAGATCACGCCGTAAACCGGCTCGCCCCGCTCCACCAAAGCGAGCGAGATCGCGCAATAAGGGATGCCCAACGCGAAATTGTTGGTGCCGTCGATCGGGTCCAGAACCCAGGCAAAGCGGGCCGTGAGCGGAATCGGATCGGTCGCGCCGGCCAACTCCTCGCTGAAATACTGGTCGTCGGGAAATTGGGCCCGCAACTCGCCAAAAATATTCTCCGAGATCGCGATATCGACCGCCGTCACGCGGGTGCCGTCGCTCTTCCAGCGGCTCTCCGCACGGCCGAATTCCCGGTGCAAGAGGGCAGTCTGGGCCATGACCGCGCGCTTGGCCGCCTCGATGCGAGTTTGGAGCATGGGCGTGGCGGGTTCCGGCACGATCAATAGTCGTAGAGTTTTGGATCGCGCACGGGCGGGCTGCGGCGGACGCGAAAGCGATGGGCGTTCTCCTTCTGCTCCTTGGTCAGGGGGCCGCCGCCCGGACCGATCCCAAATCCCCCCCCCTGGCCCTCCCCCCCCTCACCCTCTCCGCCCTCGCTGTTGTCGCCGCCCAGCTGTTCCTCGAGAGAATCAGGATCGGCGCCCTCCTCCAGCTTGCGCACGACTTCCTCCATCTCTCCGTCGATCTTTTCGCCGGTTAGTTCCGCCATGCGGCGCATCATCCGACCCATGGCGCGCGGGTCGTTCTCGTCCACGGAGGAAAATTCGCTTTCCATCGCGCTCATGGCGGCTTCCATGCGCGGGTCATCGGCATCGCCGGCGGGCCCGGCCGGCGCATCAGCGGAGGCTGAATCTTCCGCCTTTCCGCCGCCCACGGAGAAAGCCGAGAGCATCTTGACCATGCGATAGGCCGGATTGTCCGGGCACTTGGGGATGCTCCGCCCCTGCGCCAGCGTCTTGGCAAAAAATTGATAAATCCTATGATTATCGGGGCAGTAATACTCGTAGATCGGCATGGCGCTATTTTCGATCATCGAGCCACTTTACGATCTTCGCAAGCGGCCGCGTGTTGAGCACGTGCTCGCGGGTGAGCCAGCCTTTGCGGGCGGAGTTGATGCCTGCGCGGACGTATTCGAGCCCATCCGTCCTGTGCGCATCGGGATTGATGACGCAGAGCGCGCCCCGCTCGGCGGCCCGGCGCCAATGGCGCCAGTCCAGGTCGAGCCGGGAAGGATTCGCATTGAGCTCGATGGCGACGCCGTTGGCGCTGTCGCGCCGCACGGCGTAGCGGCCGGACTGGATCGAAAAGAAGTTGAGCATCGGCCGATCCATCGCGTAGCTGAAGTAGCGGCGGCCGTGATCGGTCCACTCGCGCTGGAGATATCCCGGCGCG
>DAISJK010000132.1:0-3818 GCA_036821505.1 Opitutaceae bacterium | reverse complement strand
TGCTCTTCCCAAGGGACCCGGCTTGGGCGTACAGCTGGACCGGAATGCTCTGGCTCGCACGCATCAAAGCTACCTCCGCTGCGGACTCACGGAGCGCGACGACGAAATCGAGATGCAAAAGAAGGTACCCGGCTGGAAGTTTTCAGCGACTCGCTGGTAGGTACGTCTCCACGCTCCGCTCGTTGGCGTACGTGGGCTCATGCACGAGAAGTTCGGCCGGAAAGCCCCGTAGCGCCTCATTCAGCTGATCCCTATTCAATTCATAGACCAGGATGCCGTAGGTGATGCGCTCGTCGGGCTCGCGATTGCGCAGATAGGCGCAGAGGCGGGCGAACCTGAGATTGTCATAGCGGTGCACCACCCTTATCTCGGCCGGATCGCGCCGCTGGCTTAACCGACCGATGAGGGGAGCCAGCTTTTGATATTCATTTTCATAGGAATCGGACCATGGCCCGAAAGCGTCGTCGTTATAGACCGACTGCAGCATGGTTGCGCTCATGATGTATGTCCCCGGCATGAGCGAGTCCTGGAAACGCCTCTTCTGATCAAAAAACGAGGGCAATAAGATCACGCCATCCAGCTTGGAGGGACTGATGAAATCGCTCCCAAAATATGAAAAATAGACCGGCGGCCTGGGGCCGGGCTGGCCGGCCCGCCGATCGATCCATTTTTCAACCGCGGGCAAATCCTGTCCCCAATCGCAGGAGCTGTCCGCCAGCATGCGGTAGCCATTCTTCGGCCCGCCGGCGAATTGATTGAAATAAGCCAGCGGTTGCGGGTAAACGGCCCCCATTTCGCAGGCCGACCACGCGATAAGCGCCCCTGCCAGCACAGGTCCCGACAGCCGCTGCCACCGGGCTCGGGCAAGGGCGCCGGCAAAGATGAACAGTGCAGGGTAGATAGGCAGCAGATGGCGGATGCCGATATTCAGGCGGCTCGCCATGAGTGTCCCGAGATAGACAACGAACAGCACCGCCAGCGGCGTGAATTCATAAAAGTTGACGGCCGACTTCGCCGCCGCGCCGCCTGCGCCTTCGGCCCATCGCCGCCGGCAGGCGGATGTCGCCGATATCAAGCCGGCCAGCAAGGCGATCATGAAAGGCACCGGAGTTTTCAAAAACCACGCCACTGGGAAAAAATACCACCAGCCTGTCAGGGAATACCGGCCCATGAGAAATGCCCGTCGGTGCTGGATGACTACCGCGCACAGCCGGAGATCGATCAGAAAAGACTCAGGGAAAAGCCGGAGTTTGCGGCACCAAATCACCGCGTCGGGAACCAGGCTTTTCGGCTGCCCATCGAAACGATGCCAGAACGGCGAACCGTCGGGCGTCTGCGCGCCGAAAGAATAGTGGAATCCATATATCGCCCACAGGACGATATAAGCCACCAGGGATGCCGCCACGGATGCGGAGACCAGCAGAAAAAAACGCCGGGAGGTCGTTGTTTTCAATCTCACCGCCAGCATCAGGACGGCCATGGGCACTATGAGCACCCCGGAAAATTTGGTGGCCAGCAGTCCGCCCAGGGCCAGACCGCACCCCAGCACCGTCCACACCGAGACACGGTGAAGCAGCGTCCAGAATGACCAAACCGCGAGCGAGAAAAAGAGCGCCGCCGCGATGTCGGTCGTGGCCAGCCCGCTGTTGGAAATGACAACCGGACACAAACAGCAAAACGAAAGGGAGATCAAACCGGCGGCATTGCCATGCAGCCGCCGCGACCAAAAAAACACCACCAGCGCCAGCGCCACCCCGAGCAGCACATTCATCGCCCGGGCTGCGCGCAGCACGGTCAGCATCCGAGGGGTGCTCCCCAAAAGAGGAGCCCGGTATGCATCGAGCCTCAGCGCCTCGGAGATACGATACCCCACGTCCTTCGAACGCTCGACCTTCATCGCGAGAAGAGGCAGAGCGACCCACTTCTCCGGCAGGGCGAGGTTCCCTGTCGGCGCGAATTCACCCCCCTTGAGAAAAGAATATCCGGCGCCGATAAAAAACGGTTCGTCGAACGCGGGCGATGTGTTCCAACCCGACCCCATGCACAACGCCGCGAAAACCGAGAGCAGCGCGATGACGGCGCCGATGAGCGCGCATCTGCGGGCCGTCGTGCGGGGATGATGCGTATTCATTTGGGGAACTGGTGCCAATTGCGCCGGCGGCGATGGCTTGCCATTCCGTCAAAATCACGCGATCTCGGCTACCTCTTTCTCGATCCAGCATCACCTATGGATCCCATCGAATCGAAATTGACCTCCCTCGGCCTGTCGCTGCCCCCGCCGCCAGCGCCCCTGGGAAGCTACGTGCCCTATAGAGTTAGCGGCGACACGCTCTTCCTCTCCGGCGTCCTCCCTGTGCGCGACGGGGCCGTGACCCACGCCGGCCAGGTGGGCCGCGAGCAAACCGTCGAGTCGGCCAACGCCGCCGCCCAAGTGTGCGCTCTCAACACGCTCGCCGCGATCAAAGCCGCGCTCGGCAGTCTCGATCGGGTGAAAGAGTTTCTCCTCGTCAACGGGTACGTGAACGGAATTTCGGGCTTCGACCAAAGCCCCGCGGTCATCAACGGCGCGAGCGACCTTTTCGTGAAGCTCTACGGCGACGCCGGCAAACACGCCCGCGCAGCCGTGGCCGTCGCCGGCCTCCCGCGCAACGCCACCGTGGAAATCCAGGTGACCGTGCGGTTCGAGTAATTCCTTGGAGAGCGTCAAGACAGGGACATGTCGAAAATGAATAAGCTGAGTTTGCTTGGCATCGCGGCGCTCGCCGCTTTCGGGACCGGGACAACGCGGGTCAACGGGGCGACGGCGGAGCCGCTCGTGCTCGATTCAAACCTCACGCTTGTTGTCGCAAGCGGCGAGTCGGGTGCGGTGCGGCGCGCCGCCGAAGATCTCCGCGGCGACTTCCTCAAGGTCTTTGGCTCGGAACCACGCGCCGCCAACCGTCTCGAGGACGCTGGTTCTGTCGCGATTCTGATCTCGAGCCGGGACTCGCTTCCGCCCGGCTTGAAGTGCGTCACAACCAACGACCGGGAAGCCTTTTCATTCTCGATAGCGGGAGGCCCGAAGGCGGGCCAACGCGTCGTTTGCCTCGTAGGCGCGGACAAGCGCGGCACCATCTACGCCGCGTACGAATTCTCTCAATCGGTCCTGGGCGTCGACCCGATGTATCTGTGGACCGACAAGATGCCGCCCAAGCGGACCGAAATCCCCTTGCCGGCCGACTTCGGGCGCACCTATCCAAGTCCCGTTTTCCGTTACCGCGGCTTCTTCATCAACGACGAGGATCTCCTCACCGGATGGCGGCCCGCCCCGGAAGGCCAGCGCACCGGGATTTCGTTGGAAGTATGGGACAACATTTTCGAGACGATTCTCCGATTGAAGGCCAACATGATAGCGCCGGGCACCTGGATATTCCCGGACGACGCGCAAGTGGAGGCGGCGTCGAGGCGCGGGCTGATCGTGAATCAACACCATGCCACACCTATCGGATTGAACGCCGCCCGCTGGCCGGCGGGAGTGCCCTATAACTATTCGACCCATCCGGAGATTCTGAGAAGGGCCTGGAAGAACGCGGTGGCCGAGTACAAGCCGGACGAGGAGATTCTCTGGGCGGTGGGCCTGCGGGGACTCTCAGACCAGCCCTACTCCGCTCTGGACACGAGTGTGCTCAACAACGACCGCCTGATGGGGCAGCGCATCTCCGGTGCGATTGCCGACCAGATGTCGATCGTCCGACAACGCTTTCCCAAGGCCGACTTCGTGACGAATCTCTGGATGGAAGGCGACCGGCTCAAACAGGAAGGCTACTTGGACATCCCCA
>DAISJK010000131.1:0-3825 GCA_036821505.1 Opitutaceae bacterium | reverse complement strand
CTATGGCTACGTCAAGGCCGAGCGCGGCGTGCACCGCCTGGTGCGGATCAGCCCGTTTGACTCCAACAAGCGCCGGCATACCTCGTTTTGCGCCGTGGACGTGATCGCAGAAATCAACGAGGAAATCCCGATCGCGATCCCCGAAAGCGAAATCAGGATCGATGTCTATCGCTCCTCCGGCAAGGGAGGCCAGGGAGTCAACACAACCGACTCGGCCGTGCGCCTCACCCATATTCCGACCGGCATCGTGGTGGTCTGCCAGAACGAGCGTTCGCAGATCAAGAACCGCGCCAGCGCCCTGAGCGTCCTCAAAGCCCGGCTCTACGAACGCAAGCTCGACGAGCAGCGCGGCGAAATGGAGAGGTTTTACGGCGAGAAGGGGGAAATCGGCTGGGGCAGCCAGATCCGCAGCTACGTCCTGCAGCCCTACCAAATGGTCAAGGATCTCCGCACCGGGGTGAGCACGAGCGACACGCAGGGGGTTCTGGACGGCGACTTGGACCGTTTCATCTATGCCTGGCTGCGCGCAGGCTGTCCTCGGCATCGCAACAAGGACATCCAGATCGAGGACTAATGCCCGAACTCGCCTACGATACGATTCATTCGGCGCTCGACGCGCAGCCGCTCTTCGAGGCCAAGACCTGGCGGCTTTCGCCGGAGGCCTGGCCGCTCAGCCCCGCCCAGGTGGCCGAGTTGGAGGCGATCGGCGCGGCCTGCCTCGAATTTCACCGCGCGCTTGAAACGCTCTACCTGCGTTCCGCCGCGGGGAAAAATCTTTTGCGCAACAAGCCGCTGATTGCGCCCTGGGTCGCGGACTATCTCGATCGCGGGAAACCCGCGGCTCTGGTGGCCCACGCCCGCGATGCGCGCAACCGGGGGGTGTTTCCGACGGTCCTGCGGCCGGATCTTCTTTTGACCGCCGAGGGCTTTGCCTTGACCGAGCTCGATTCGGTGCCGGGTGGAATCGGCCTGACCGCTTTTCTCAACCGGCTCTACGGCGGCGAAGCGGCCGGCATCCTCGGTGGCGACGCCATGCTCGACAGTTTCTACGTTCCGCTGGCGGCCCTGCGTCCGGGAGTGCGCAATCCTCTCATCGCCCTGGTGGTGAGCGACGAGGCCGCCACCTATCGGCCCGAGATGGAATGGCTCGCGCGCGAATTCCAAATCCGGGGCCGCCGTGTCTTCTGTATGGGCCCCGGGGATATTTTCCCGCTCGGCGGGGGGCTTTTCTTCGATGCCGACGGCAATCCGGAGAAAATCGACGTGATCTACCGGTTTTTCGAACTGTTCGACCTGGGCAATATCCGCACGGCAAACTTCATCTTCGAGGCGTGGGAGGGCGGCGAAGTCGCCATCGCGCCGCCGCTGCGGCATTTTCAGGAGGAAAAACTCGCGCTGGCGCTTTTCCACCACCACCGGCTGCAGGATTACTGGGCCGAGGCGCTGGGAGCGCGGACAGGCGAGCTGCTGCGGAACCTGATTCCACAGTCCTGGGTGATGGATCCGGCTCCGCTTCCTCCGAGCGCCGTCCTTTGCGGGCCGCCTGTCAACGGCCGGCCGATCGCCGACTGGCGCGAACTGGCCGGAGCGACTCAAAAAGAGCGCGATCTCATCATCAAGATCAGCGGCTACCACGAGACCGCTTGGGGCGCGCGCAGCGTGCTCCTCGGCAGCGATTGCTCGCGCGAGGACTGGCAGGCGGGAGTGAATCGGGCGGTCGAACTGGCGCCGACTCACCTCCACGTCCTTCAGGAGTACCGCAAGCCCAAGAGGCTTCATCATGCCGTCTATCGCCCGGCGCCCGACGGAGACTCGGCCGGATTGACGGCGGTAAAGACCGATGGCCGGTTGCGGCTTTGCCCCTATTATTTCGTGATTGACGGGAAACCCCAGCTCTCGGGCGCTCTCGCGACCTTCTGCCCGCCGGACAAGAAGATCATCCACGGAATGCAGGACGCGGCGCTGCTGCCCTGTCGCATCGCCTACTAAGGTGATTTTCGAGATTGTCCCCGGCGCCGCCGAGGCGGTTTGATGGGGAGGCATGTCCCCTTCTGTTTCTCTAATGCCGCCGCCCGATCCCACCGATCCGCGGTTGCTGGCCTATCTTAATCTTAAGCTGCGCGAGATTGGACAGCCGGGCGTGGCGCTGCCGCGTGAGAGCGGACTCGCCGAGTTTGCGGACCATTTTCTCGCGCTGAGCCGCGAAAAGGATCGAGCACTTGACCGGCATCTTTGCCCGGCCGACCAGCGCATACAGGATTTTTTGCGTGGGCTCCTGGGAGAGGCCGCCCCGCAGCTTCCGGGCATGACGCTGGTTCTCGACCGTCCCGGGCTCGCCCGCGCCCTCTCGCTGCCGCCGGAACGGGATCATCACCACAGCAGCATCCTCGCTTCCTATCGCGCCCGCCAAGGCGTCCTGCACAATCCTCGCAGCGACCGCCGCACCACCCAGGGCATCTTCCATGTCGCCGAAGACGGCCTGCCGATTCCAAACGACAAGAAGGCGGTGCCCGCCGCCGTCTTCGGCCGTCTCCTCGCCCGAGCCCTGCGGCCCCCGGCCGAGTTGCTTCAGCTGCCTTTTACCGCCGCCGAACCGTCTTCGGCCGCGTGTTTTGTTTCCCTGTACCTGCGCCCGGTGGTCGTCCCGGCGGTGCCCGGATTCACTCCGGAACGGAGAATGGAGACGCGGTTTTTCGTGCCCGGGGCTCTCGTGGCCAACCTCGATTTCATCGAGAGCATCTTCGGCAACGGCGGCGATCCGCTGCTGCCGGAAAACGACGCCGCGCTCGATCCCGAAGGCTGGACCGGCCACACCGGCTGCGTCATCCTCGCCACCCATCTGACCGGCGCGCTCAAGCGCGAACTCGGTTTGCCGCGATGGGAGGACGCCGACGAGCGCCAGAGGCGCGACGGGATGTGCTGGCGCGACGCCGCCGAACTCTACAATGGCGGGGCGCCTTTCAAGCTCACGGCCCGGGATTCCTCCGGAGTGGTCGTGACCCTGATCTCCGACAATTATTTCGGCTACTGCAAAAAGGAGGTGAAGACCCAGATCAGCTTCGCCGCCAATTTGCTCGGCCGGGCGGAGGAAGAGCACGCGGGAGGAGCCATCGTTTTCCCGAGCTACGACCTCGGGGAGGATTTCAGGCTCGCCTCGAATTTGCCCGACGTGAATCACACTTTCGCGGAGGCGCTCGCGCTTCTTGGCGATCAAGCCGAGGCCCAGCCCGGCGGCTGGGCGCGGGACCGGCTTCACACCGATATCCACTACGTGCCGGAGTCGGCGCGGTTCGACCTGCGCACCCAGCGCATCGCCTGGCTGGGCGAGGATGGAAAGGAGCAGGCGATCAAGCTCCTGCCCGGCCTGACCTATGTGCTGCCGTCCGGCTATAAGGTCGAGATGACGAAGCCCGACGAGGGCACCCAGTGGCGCCTGCGCGGAACCACGGCCGAAGGACTCCTTTGCCACAAGCCGTGCACCGTATCCGGAGGCGGCAAATCGGAAATCTCAAAATCGATAGCCGACGCGACCTTCAACGGACCGGTTTATGTCCCCAATCTCGCGAAAGATCTGGACCTCGTGGAAGCGATTCTTCAGCGCGACTTTCGCGATCGCTTCCGCAATCCGGAAAGGGAGCAGCCCCGCGGCCGGCCGATCCTCAGTCCCGAGCGCTCCCTGGGATCGGTGGTCAAGCTCCTGTCCCGCAGCCCGGACTATTCCGACGAATACAACGACTGGCTGGCGTCGATCCCCCGCTCGATCCGCGACCTGGTGCTCCTCGTCAAGCGGCGGTACAAGACCGAGTGGGGCGAGGACTGGCGAAG
>DAISJK010000130.1:0-3877 GCA_036821505.1 Opitutaceae bacterium | reverse complement strand
AGCAATTGCGCGAGTGGAATTCCCACCAGCCCGCGCGGCCTGGTGTGCGCGACCGCCGCGAGCAGGTTTCGCAGACCCAGGCCGGGATCAATCACCACCGGCACAGCGCCGAGCCGAAATAGGGCGAAGATCGCCGCGATCAGGGGCAGGCCCGGGCGCGCCATGACGAGCGCGCGGTCGCCGGAGCGCACGCCCCGGCCGGCCAGATGGCGGCTCCAGGCGCCGGCTTCGGTGGACAGTTCGGCGAAATTTAGAACTAGATAGTCGATGTCGCCACCGCGCGAGCGGCCGCGTGGGACCTTGAGCGCCACCGCCTGGGGCCGGGCGGCGGCCGCGAGATCGAGGTGGCGGGCGATGTTCGCGTTCAACTTTTGACCGACGGCGTATCGCGCAGCAGGCCCGCCTGCCAAGGGAGCAAAACGGCGTCGAGCCGGCTGGGACTGCGGGCGATCTGCGCGAGTTGGGCCCGATTTGCGATGAGCGTGGATTCGATGCCGAGCTTCGCGGCGATCCGGTCGCGGTCTTCCTTGATCCTTTCCATACGGGCGATTTCGGCCTGGGTGAGCGGCGCCTGGCTTGGATCGCGCCCCGGACGCCTGGGCAGGGAGTGCGGATCGCGCTCGAGCCCCGCGCGCACCGCCGCGGTAAGCGACGACAGCAGGCGGGGGTGCCGTTTGCCCAGATGGACGCCGGCGAGGATGGATTCCACGTCCACGTTTTCTTCGGCCGCGGAGGCGATCCGGAGAAGCAGTTCGTTGGAGCAAACTTTGAAGGGAGGCGTGTCGAGACGCTCGGCCTGCTCTTCCCGCCAATGCCAGACTGCGTGCAGGACCGGGAGCGCGCGCCCGCGCAACCTTTCGGACTTGCCGATGCGCCAATCGTTGGCGTCTGAAGGAGCGAACCCCTCGCTTCCGGCCTCGATCTGCGCCCGGCATTGCTGATCGAGCCATTCCAACCTGCCGAGCTTGGCCAGCTCCTTGCGGAGCAGATCGCGCAGCGCGGGCAGATGCCAGACGTCCAGGGAGGCGTAATCGAGAAGCTTGGCGGTGAGCGGGCGCTTGGACCAGTTGGCGCGCTGGCCTTCCTTGTCGAGTTTCACCTTGAAGTGTTCTTCGAGCAGCGAGGCCAGGCCGATCCGTTTCCGGCCCAGCAGTTGCGCGGCCAGCATCGTGTCAAAAATACTGCGGGCCCGGAAACGGCAGATATCGTGCAGGAGACGCAGGTCGAAATCGCTGCCGTGCATCAGGAGGTGCTTCTGCGCCATCCGCGACCAGAGGGGCTTCAGATCGAGGGGCGCGAGCGCGTCCACGAGAAAGATCTCTCCTCCGATCAGAAACTGGAGAAGGCAAACCCGGACACGGTAGCGGAACATATTGTCCGCCTCGGTATCGAGGGCTATCTCATCCACCCGATCGAGCGCCTCGAGGAGCGGAGCGAGCTGGCCGGGCTGGTCAATCAGACGGTACCCGGATGGGCGCGAAGGAGCTTGGGGGCGGAGCAGGCGGCGGACCGGTTGCGGCAGAAAACGCGAGAGCATCTCAGGGTTTGGAAGCGTGAACAACGAGGTGCTGAAGCGCCATAGTTTTTCCCATTCGCACAATCTTGCCCATTTTCGACCATTTGCGAACTCTACTGGCCTCAACATGAAGGTACTGGTGCTTTGCTCCGGCGGAATGGATTCGGTGACGGCGCTCTACCGGGCGCGGCGGGAGCACGAGGTCGTGGCGGCGATCAGCTTCGACTACGGCGCGAAGCACAACGCCCGCGAGCTGGCCTTCGCCGCCGAGCACGCGGCCAAGCTCGGTGTGCGGCATCGAATAATTGACCTTCGCTTCATGGGCGCGCTCTTTCGTTCGGCGCTTCTGGCGGGCGGGGGCGAAATCCCCGAGGGGCATTATGAGGCGGACAGCATGCGTCAAACCGTGGTTCCATTCCGCAATGCGATCATGCTGTCGATCGCGGCCGGGTTGGCCGAAAGCGAAGGAGCGGAGGGGCTGGTCATCGCCGCGCACGCGGGAGACCACGCGATCTATCCCGACTGCCGCGAGGACTTCATGCGGGCGATGGCCGAGGCCATGCGGCTGGGCACCTATGCGGGCATCCGGCTCCTGCGGCCTTTCATCGCATGGGACAAGGCTGGGATCGCGGCCGAGGGCGCCAAACTAGGCGTGGATTTTTCGCGCACATGGTCCTGCTACAAGGGCGGGGTGGTGCATTGTGGAAAATGCGGCACCTGCGTGGAGCGCCGCGAGGCCTTCGCCCGAGCCGGCCTTTCCGATCCTACGGCGTACGTCTCGACCGATCCGCTGCCGCTCAAACCATGCTGATCTCGGAGATTTTCCGGTCGATCCAGGGCGAGGGCGAACTGGCCGGCGTGCCTTCGGTCTTCGTGCGCACGAGCGGCTGCAACCTGCGCTGCGCCTGGTGCGACACGCCCTACGCCTCTTGGGATCCGGAAGGCTCGGCTCTTGAGGTGGACAAAATCGTGACGGAGGTCCAGCGGCACCCGACGATCCGCCATGTGGTGCTCACGGGAGGCGAGCCGATGATCGCGAAAGGCATCCGCGAGCTGGCGGCGGAACTTAAGTTGCTCGGTTATCACCTGACTATCGAAACCGCCGCGACGATCGCGCCCGAAGGCATCGCCTGCGACCTGGCTTCGCTTTCGCCCAAGCTGCTTAATTCCGCGCCCGATGGGGCGAAGCATGCGACCTGGCGCCGGAAGCACGAGGCGACGCGCTGGCAGCCGAACGTCGTGCGCGCCTGGCTCGACGGCGGTTATGCCTGCCAGCTAAAATTCGTGGTCTCGAAGCCCGGCGATCTGGAGGAGATCGGCGGAATGCTCGCTTCGCTCGATCGCGATGTCCCTTCGCACAAGGTGTTGCTCATGCCCGAAGGGACGACGGTTGAAGCGCTGCGCGCACGGGCCGGCTGGCTGGCCGATATCTGCAAAGCCCGGGGCTACCGTTACGCTCCGAGGCTGCAGATCGAGCTGTTCGGCAACACGCGCGGCACTTAGCAAGTCACCCGCCGCCGGGCCACGAAGTAGGATCCCACGACCAGCACCGCGGCGATCAACTGCCCGATAAGGGTCTCGACCGTCGGGAACACGGAGAACCACAATCCCATCCAGTCGGGAATGACGCGGCTCAAGGCCGGCACGGGGGTGGTGGACATCCAGTGCGCCAATTGCATTTCTTGTACCTGCTCCCCGACCATCACTAAAAGCACCACGCCGAGCATGACACCCGTAAGGACAAGCATCTTTCGATAGGGCAGGCGCCGATGTGCCACAAAATTCAGCACGGCCACGATCGCTGTGAGCGACAGCCCGGCCAGCGCGCCGAAGAGCACCACGGCCCCGCCCATCTTCAAATAGTAGCTTTGCAGGAAGAGCACCACCTCGAAGCCTTCGCGATAGAGGGAGGTGAATCCCAGCAGGCCGAGGCCCGACATGAGACGCGTCCGGCATCCGGCGCAGACATTCGGCTCCTCCAAAAGCTCGCGCTTGCGGCGATTGTGCATCGAGATCCAGCCGCCCCAGTACACCTTGTGGAAAAACCAATTCATGACGACGAGCAGGACCACGACCGCGAGCAACCCCGTGGCCGCCTGCAACGCGAGCGCCGGGACCTTTTCGCTGAGATCGCTCACAATTCCCACGGCGACGAACCAGGTGGCCAAAGTGGCCAGGAATCCTATTCCGGCCCCGACCGCGATGGGGCGGCGGTGGATTTGCGCGGCCCCGACCATGCTGGCGGTTATGGCCGACAGGACGAGGATGCACTCAAGACCTTCCCGAAACACCAGGATGCCTATGTCGAGGATTGCTACACCACGGCTGGTGTTGGGCACGGTGGGATCGGGATTTCCGTGG
>DAISJK010000129.1:0-3879 GCA_036821505.1 Opitutaceae bacterium | reverse complement strand
GCTTTCCACGACGTCCACGATCTTTTTTGCGCGCGCCTGGTCGAGCAGCGGAAACGGAAGGCCGCCGGCGGCAAAGATCTGATTCGGTCGGATGCTCGCGTCATTGACCCCTGAAACAAAGTCCGCATCGACGACATCATAGAGGCTGCCCGTTGATTCGTTCCAGAACCGTTTGATGAACGAATTCGCGGCCGCATCAGCCCGGGCTCCCCACCGCGGATTCCATGCGGAGGCGATCCGCAGGGCGTTGATCCACAGAGCTTGGACTTCCACCGGCTTGCCGATCCGCGGGGTGACGACCCAATCGCCGACTTTGGCGTCCATCCAGGTGAGCTGCACGCCCCGCTCGCCCGCGAAAAGCAAACCGTCGACGTCGGCGCGGATGCCGAAGCGCGTGCCGCGGGTGTACCCCTCCAGGATCGCCTCGACCGCGGTTTGCAGGCGTGCTCGCTCGGAGGTCGGCAGACAGTTGCCGGCCGCGGCTCCCAGCTCGTGCACCGCGACAATGAACCACAGCGAGGCATCGACCGAGTTGAATTCCGGCGTTTCGCCCCGGTCCGGAAAGCGATTGGGAAGCATGCCCTCGGAAACTACTCCGGCCCATTCGAGCAGGATGGCCCTGGCCTCATCCACGCGGCCAGTCGCCAGACACAATCCGCGCAGCGCGATAAACGTGTCGCGACCCCAGTCGCCGAACCAGGGGTAGCCGGCGATGATCGTGCGGCCCCGTCCGCGTTGTGCCAGATACGCGTCGGCCGCGCGATGCAGCGGAACGGCAAACGCCGCGCGGCGCGCCGATTCGTCGGCCGCCCAACGCCGGGCCAGTACGCCCGCCGGCTCGGCCGCCAGCTCCGCGTCCAGCGAGCCCGAGAGGCCCGGAGCCGCCAGGACGAGCACCGCGTCGTTTCCTGCTGCAAGTGGCAGCCGGAAGAATCCCGGCGCGGCGAGATCCTCGAGGTCGTCGAGTCCGCGCTCATGCTCTTGGATATACAGAAAATTGCGATACCACTGCGGCTCATGGGTGTAGTCTCCGGTCGCGCTCACGACCGTGGAGGGGACTCCGTCATAGGGAGACCACATCCAGCCACCCCATGGCGTGCGTGCCGGTTCGAAACGGAACGCGGCGTTCTCGTGGTGCAAAGCGTGGGGATCCCGTCCGGAAAAAAATGGCCGGACTTCAATATGAGTTTCCGGACCGGACCCGCCTTCAAGCCGCCAGCGCAAGGCCGCCGCCGGCCGGCCATGCCGCACGAAAAGCTCCTGGACGACCGTGGAGCCGTCCGGCAGCAGGAAGCGCCAAGTCGGCCAAGGCTCGCTTGTAAATGAACTCATGCGCTCGCTGCCGTCGGGAGCAAAGACATCGGGTGCGTAATGCTGGGTGCTGAGCGCGAAGCGTCCGCCGGGTGTCACGACGTGGGCATCGAAGCCGTTTACCAACATAAATTTTCCCGAAGGCGGCGTGGTCGCGACCTGCAATAGCGCATGATAGCGCCGCGTGCGCGCGCCGTGCGCGGTGCCCATCGCGAATCCGCCGAGCCCGTCGGCTTCGAGCCATTCGTGGCTTAGCGGGGGAGGGGACATGCCGTCGGCGGGGCCGGTCCTCAGCCTCCGGTCTCGAAACCGGGATAGAGGGTCATGCCGCCGTCGACAAAAAGGGTCGTGCCGGTGACGTAGTCCGACTCGTCGGACGCGAGCCAAACGGCGGCGCGGCCGATTTCATCGGGTTCGCCGATCCGCTTGTAGGGAATGAGCTTCAACAGTTCGTGGTAGGCCTCCGGCGTGCTCCAGGCCTCGGTGTTGATGGGAGTGCGGATGGCGCCGGGGCCGATGCTGTTGACGCGGATCCGCCAGGGAGCGACTTCCTGCGCGATGCTTTTCATCATGAGCATGACCCCGCCCTTGGAAGCGGCATAGTTCACGTGGCCAGCCCAGGGAATCACCTCGTGGACGGAGCTCACGCAAATGATCTTGCCCGCCGCGCAGGAGACTTCCTTGCGCACGCCGAGGCGCTTGAACTCCCGCACCGCCTCTCGCGCGCACAGAAACTGCCCGGTCAGATTAACATCGATGACCTTCTGCCATTGCGCGAGCGTGAGCTGATCGAACGGCGCGTCTTTTTGGATGCCGGCATTGTTGATCAGAATATCGATCGCGCCCCATTCGGCGATGAGCGCCTTGAACATGGCCTGCACTTCGTCCTCCTTGCTGACATCGGCGCGGAAAGTGATGCTGCGTTCGCCGCAGCTCCGGATTTCGGCGGCGACGGCCTCGGCGTCCTCGGGACCGCTCACATAGTTGACCATCACGTCGGCGCCGGCGCGGCCCAGGGCGATGGCGATCGCCTTGCCGATGCCGGAACTGGCTCCCGTCACCAGGGCCTTCTGGCCCTTGAGATGCTGGATGACCTGGCAGGACGGCGCCACCGGCTCGGGAAAGGTTTCGTGGATGAAAGCGGGATCGGGCGTGGGCGTCATCTGCGCGGAGCCTACACCGTATTTTCCATGCGTCAATTTGGACCCGGCAGTCGATGCTTGAACCTTGTCCCTGATCGACCGAACTTATTCGGATTGATGAAAGCGCGATTCATGTGGCGTGCGTTCAAGGCGCGCTTTCGGGACCAACGCGCCGAGCTCACAGCCATACGGAAAGCCCTGAAACCCGGGGACACGGCCGTTGACATAGGAGCAAACAAGGGAAGCTATCTTCTGTGGCTTTCCCGGTGGGTCGGACACGGCAGGGTTGTGGCCTTTGAGCCGCAACTCGAGCTGGCCGACTACTTGCGATGGGCTTGCGGCGCGCTTTCCCTGACCAATGTGACCGTGGAGCCCAAGGCCGTTTCAAACGTTTCCGGGGAGCGAACCCTGTATTTGCCGGGTGGGAAAATGTCGCCCGGAGCATCGCTTAACGAGTACGTGGCCGGCGGCGAGGCCTGTGCCGGCGTGCCGGTGCCCGTGGTCGCCCTGGACGACTATTTCGCGGCGGATAAGAAGGTCAGGGTCATAAAGATCGATGTGGAGGGGCATGAAAAAAGCGTCTTCGAAGGGGCCGAGAGGATCCTTGCCGAGCAATCGCCCTTGCTTGTCTTCGAGTGCGAGAACCGCCATCTGCGGCAAGGCGACGTCACCGATGTTTTTTCCTACCTGGCCCGCATGGGATACAGCGGCTCATTCATCGAGGCGCAAAAGCTCAGGCCGATTTCGGAATTTCAGGCGACCCGGCACCAGCGCCGGACCGAAGGCCGATTCTGGGACGCTAAAACCTACTGCAATAATTTTATCTTTGTGAAGTGAGCGCCGCCATCGTCATCCCCGTTTGCAACCAAATGGCCTACACGCAAGGCTGCCTTCGCAGCCTGGCGCCCGACCTGGCCGAGGGCGTGACCATCGTCGTCGTGGACAACGGCTCCTCGGATGGCACGGGCGAATGGCTGGATCGGCAGGCAGGAATCAAGGTCATCCATAATTCGGCGAACCGCGGATGCGCGGCCGCGTGGAATCAGGGATGCGCCGCGGCGCCGGCGGATTGGACGATTGTGCTGAACAACGATGTGCTCCTGCCCGCGGGATGGCGCAGCGCCCTGCTCGGGACGGCGGACCGGGCGGGTTGGGGCATCGCGAGCCCGGCGATGCGCGAGGGGGATCAGAATTACGATCTCGAGAGCTACGCGCGACAATTCACGGCTCGCATGGCGACGGTGGCGCGGCGCGGCCGGGTGCTCGGGATTTGTTTTGCCGTGCGGCGCGTGGTTTTCGAGCGCATCGGAGGTTTCGACGAGGCTTTTCGCGTAGGGCAATACGAAGACGCGGATTTTTTTCGTCGCGCGCGCGCGGCGGGTTTTGCATCGGGCACCACGGGTGCGTCGTTTTTGCATCATTTCGG
>DAISJK010000128.1:0-3922 GCA_036821505.1 Opitutaceae bacterium | reverse complement strand
TGCCGTTGGTGACGACCTGGCCGGCCTCCGACGTTGCCGCCACCACGCGCCCGCGCCCGCGCACCGCCTTCCCCGATCCGGGAACGAAGACCGCCGAGCCTTAAAGGGGCTCGGCCGATTTCCGTAACCCGCGGGGTCCGACGCCAATCGACCCGCAAGCATTTTCAGGGACATACCAAGTGGGAACATTACCGGGAAATATCACTGGGGAAAAGCCGCCCTTCGCCGATTTTCTGGATTCGCCGTCGGGACGTTTCTTCAAAGCCAAAGTCGCCGAGGCGCTGACCCGCGACTTCGAGCAGCTCGCCCGAGAATTGCTCGCCGCACCGGAAAAGGGCCGGCGCACCGGCCGCGAATTGCGCTTTGACCATGGTATCGTCATCCGGCTCGACGAAAGCGCGGCGGCTGGTATGTGCCAGTTGGCCGTGAACGCGCAGCCCGGCAACGCGCAGACGAGCTCCCGGTGGAGCCTCGGCCGGCGAGGGAGATGAGGGGACAGGCCGAAACTGAGGACGGGGGTCGCCACATAAGGCCTCCGCCCTGCTCGGGGTATCAGGAACGCTTCCTTGTTCGCCGATTCGGCGGTCATAGCGTCATGACGTAATGACGCCATCGCGGTAAGGTGTTGCAACGCCACAGCGGGTTACCGCAACAGCGGTATAGCGTGGCAATGCCACAGAGGTATAGCGCTATAACGCTACCACGGTGCGACTTAGTAGCGAGACGCCGTGATAGCGTCAACCCGCCATCGCGTTATGAGTTCGTGGCTTCACCGATTTACAACGTAATGGCGTTATGCTAGTGCATTGATCCATGCAGACCTTAGCTTTCCTCAGCCAGAAAGGCGGCAGCGGTAAGACCACCCTTGCCGTGCATACCGCCGTCGCGGCCCAGGAGGACGGCGAGCGCGTCGTCATCGTGGATACCGATCTTCAGAAAAGCGCCACCACTTGGAGCGATTCCCGGCAGAGCGACACCCCGACTTGCGCCGGTCGCCGCGGCCGTACTGAATAACGTCATGAAGGCATCGCGTGATGACGCCATGACGCTGTGCATTATCGACACCGCCCCGCACGCGGCGCCGGACGCCGCTCGTGTGGCGGCCCTTGCCGACCTCGTCGTGATCCCTTGCCGGCCAACTGCCTTCGACTTGGCCGCCGCTGGCAGCGCCGTCGAAATCGTGAAGGCCGCCGGAGCGCGCGCCGTGTTTGTCCTCTCCGCCTGTCCGCTAAGGGCACCGGAGATCGCCGAAACCCGCGCGGTGCTCGAAGGCTACGGGGACCCGGTTGCGCCGGTGCCCATCTCCGAGCGGCGGGCTTTCGCGCGCGCTGTTGCAAGCGGCAGGGCAGTCACCGAGTTTGACGCGGGCGGGAAGGCGGCCCAGGAGATCCGGGCGTTATGGAATTGGTTCAGGGAGCAGATGAAGCATGGCAAAAACAAAGACAACCGGGTTGGCGGCGTTCACCAACCGCAGAAATGCACCCACCGCGCCTGACGAAACCCCGGGTCTAACCACAGCGAATCCTGCGGCTCCGGCCCGTTCGCCGGCCGCAAAAGGGCAGGGGGCCCCTGCAGGCCGCAAGAGAGGACAGGGGCCCACGGTGGCCTTAAGCGTGCGCCTGCCGCGCGCCGATTGGGAGCGGTTACATCAGCTCGCCGTCGCCGAAGGCGTAAGTCTGCAGGAAATCATCGTGCGCGGGCTTTCGCAGGTGTTTACCTCCAAAGGCCTGCCCGGCATTGGCGGCGCATGATGTAGACGTCATAACGTCACCGCGCCATAACGCCACCACTCAGAAACTTCAGTTAGCCGCTGTGAGCTTCCCGCGGTCCACGGCCAGCGGCTCGACCTGGCCCTTGAGCCGCGCCATGCGACCAAATTTTGGCCGGCTGCGCTCCTGCATGGCGGCCCGGAACTCGTCGCCCCGCTTGCGCCACCAGGTGATTGCGACGGCGTGGGCGGGGGCGCGCGGGTGCTTGCGAACCATTTCAATCTCGACCCCGATATCCGACAGGCCATTGACCTCCAGCACCGCGGGGGCGATGACGTTGCGCATGAAGTTGTCCGCCCGGTCATAGGCGCCGGGGGGAACGCCTAGCAGTTCGCGGAACTTGCCTATGTCGATCGTTTCCACGCAGCGGTCAAGATTGGCGCGCAGGCAGACCATCTCATACAGCGCGATGGCGTATTTGCTGGTCATCGCGTAGGAGATTTCACAGCGGATGCGTCCCCAGCGGTTCGACCGCGCCAGCACGGTCCGCAGCCGCTTCGGGATGCCGAATTGCACCGTCGCGGTCGGCGAATCCACGTCGTCCGTGTCCGTGAACTCGAGCAGATGCGTTTCCATTGTGCGTGACAATCCGGTGCGCGCCGAAATGTACGTTACGCGCACCTCCGTGCGCCGCAGACGCCGCAGGCTGTCCCGGATGCGGTCGTTGCTCTCGTGCTTGGTGGAAGCGCGTCGCAGCCCGGCGAGCGAAATTTCCCACTCGGCGTCCGGTTCCGTGAGTCGCCCGCTGTCGTGAGCGGTTTGCAGGAGCTGGTTGAACATGGCGCGGTCGGAGGCCTCCAGGGCGTGCGCCCCTTCGATTTCGATGAGCTCGGCCGCTTTGGGGAACCCGTCGTAATTCGACTGCTGCTTGAAAGTAAGGCTGGTATTCATCGCTTCGAGCGATATCACTAGCCCGGTCTTCAGTCAACTAGTGAACGGCCAGCCCGTTTTCTAGTGAACCTCACCCGAGATCACCTAGGAAAGGGGCGGATGGGTTTCACAAACGGTGCAGCATCCCGTCGCCCGTTTGCTAGTGAACCTCCCGGAAATATTTTGTTTTCTGGAGCAAGTTTGGCGGCCACCACCCGTTTCCTAGGAAGCGCCGCCCATTTCCTAGTGAATATCACCTATGGAATATCACCGCCCGCTTCCTAGGGGATAGCCGCCCGTTTGCTAGTGAACCTCCCGCCCACTTCCTAGGCCCTAACCGCCCGTTTTCTAGGGGTCTCGCCTCCCCAACCCATTGATCATCACTGAAAACACACCCCTAAAATTGAAATTACGAGAAATTGAATTTTTCCGCTGTGACCATTCCTTTCGAAAGAAACCACCGCCTCTTCGGGGCTTCGCCCCGCCGGCTCGCTCGCTCCGCTCGCCCCAGGGCGCGGCGCGCCCTACAGCTTCACCATCCCATCTAAACCCACGCGGCCCTGCAAGCTGAAATGCTCTATTGCTCTCCAACGAGAGCCCGCAGCGAGGGCGGTTCCGGCTTGCGGAAGACCGTTAGGGCCGCATCGGAGAACCGCCTGATACCGAACTCCAACGTCTCCGAAGCGTGAGGATAATGGAAACACCCTCGCCGTATTTGCCTCGTCGCGGCCCACACCCCCGGCAGCTCCTCTACCTGCACCAGTCAGGATCACAGCCCGCCGATGACGCCCCTCCGGCGATCCGTTCCTCGTTGCCGCAACGATGCCTAAATCCGGCCTGAATTGTCCCTTGCCAGCAGGCGTTATACTTTGCAACTTCCTGAAACCCCGTTGCCTTGACACTTAGCCATGCGGCGCTACCTTTGATTGCATGGAAATCCGCCCGAGCCCGAACCAGGAAGCGCTGATCCGCCAGGCCGTCGAGGTGGGCTGGTTCGGGCGCTCCGAGGACGCCGTGCGCACCGCCTGGCCCTTGTGGCTACCGAGATTATCCATGACGACGATGTCGCCGGGCTGAGGGTGGGCTCGTTCCGAGGACTGTTAAGCGCACGCGAAGCGAGCACAGCAGGCGTTGCGATGAGCTGATTCGCGACCGTCGTCAGTTTTCTTTACTGGCGTTTAGCTGCTGTCGCGCATTGGCTTTGTCCTCGCCCCGCGCATGCAAATGTTCGACCGGGACACTAAAAAAACCGTGCACCTGAGGCGAATGCAGCGTCATCGTCA